>NZ_PREV01000026.1:0-2500 GCF_002959965.1 Microbulbifer pacificus | reverse complement strand
CCGAGATTCCCTGAGTAGCGGCGAGCGAAAGGGGACTAGCCCTTAAGCTCTTTATGTCTTAGTGGAAGGATCTGGAAAGTTCCGCGATACAGGGTGATAGCCCCGTACACGAAAAGGCACATTGAGTGAAATCGAGTAGGTCGGGACACGTGTTATCTTGACTGAATATGGGGGGACCATCCTCCAAGGCTAAATACTCCCAGCTGACCGATAGTGAACCAGTACCGTGAGGGAAAGGCGAAAAGAACCCCGGAGAGGGGAGTGAAATAGAACCTGAAACCGTATACGTACAAGCAGTAGGAGCAGGCTCGTCCTGTGACTGCGTACCTTTTGTATAATGGGTCAGCGACTTACTGTCTGTAGCAAGGTTAACCGCATAGGGGAGCCGTAGAGAAATCGAGTCTTAATAGGGCGTTTAGTTGCAGGCAGTAGACCCGAAACCCGGCGATCTATCCATGGGCAGGTTGAAGGTTGAGTAACATCAACTGGAGGACCGAACCGACTCCTGTTGAAAAAGTAGCGGATGACCTGTGGATCGGAGTGAAAGGCTAATCAAGCCGGGAGATAGCTGGTTCTCCTCGAAAGCTATTTAGGTAGCGCCTCGCGTCTCACCCTCGGGGGTAGAGCACTGTTTGGGCTAGGGGGTCATCCCGACTTACCAACCCCATGCAAACTCCGAATACCGAGGAGTGCAATCGCGGGAGACACACGGCGGGTGCTAACGTCCGTCGTGAAAAGGGAAACAACCCAGACCGCCAGCTAAGGTCCCAAATACCAGTTAAGTGGGAAACGATGTGGGAAGGCCCAGACAGCTAGGAGGTTGGCTTAGAAGCAGCCATCCTTTAAAGAAAGCGTAATAGCTCACTAGTCGAGTCGGCCTGCGCGGAAGATATACCGGGGCTCAAACTGGTAACCGAAGCTGCGGATGCTCTTATGAGCATGGTAGAGGAGCGTTCTGTAAGCCGTTGAAGGTGAACTGTGAGGTTTGCTGGAGGTATCAGAAGTGCGAATGCTGACATGAGTAACGACAAGGGGGGTGAAAAACCCCCCCGCCGGAAGACCAAGGGTTCCTGTCCAACGCTAATCGGGACAGGGTTAGTCGGCCCCTAAGGCGAGGGCGAAAGCCGTAGTCGATGGGAAACAGGTTAATATTCCTGTACTTGCAATTGCTGCGATGGAGTGACGGAGAAGGCTAGGCCAGCATGGCGATTGGTTGTCCATGTTTAAGGTCGTAGGCTGGGGGATTAGGCAAATCCGGTCCCCTAAGGCTGAGAACTGATGACGAGTCTCTTTAAGAGACGAAGTGGTTGATGCCCTGCTTCCAGGAAAAACTTCTAAGCTTCAGGCAATTGCGAACCGTACTCTAAACCGACACAGGTGGTCAGGTAGAGAATACCAAGGCGCTTGAGAGAACTCTGGTGAAGGAACTAGGCAAAATGGTACCGTAACTTCGGGAGAAGGTACGCCGGTTTTGGTGATGGGACTTGCTCCTTAAGCTGAGGCCGGTCGAAGTGACCAGGTGGCTGCGACTGTTTATTAAAAACATAGCACTCTGCAAACACGTAAGTGGACGTATAGGGTGTGACGCCTGCCCGGTGCCGGAAGGTTAATTGATGGGGTTAGCGCAAGCGAAGCTCTTGATCGAAGCCCCGGTAAACGGCGGCCGTAACTATAACGGTCCTAAGGTAGCGAAATTCCTTGTCGGGTAAGTTCCGACCTGCACGAATGGCGTAACGATGGCCACGCTGTCTCCACCAGAGACTCAGTGAAATTGAAATCGCTGTTAAGATGCAGTGTACCCGCGGCTAGACGGAAAGACCCCGTGAACCTTTACTATAGCTTTGCACTGAACTTTGAGCCTACTTGTGTAGGATAGGTGGGAGGCTTTGAAGCAGGAACGCCAGTTCCTGTGGAGCCATTCTTGAAATACCACCCTGGTATGTTTGAGGTTCTAACTCTGGTCCGTAATCCGGATCGAGGACAGTGTATGGTGGGTAGTTTGACTGGGGCGGTCTCCTCCCAAAGAGTAACGGAGGAGTACGAAGGTGCACTCAGCATGGTCGGAAATCATGCAATGAGCATAATGGTATAAGTGCGCTTGACTGCGAGACAGACATGTCGAGCAGGTACGAAAGTAGGTCATAGTGATCCGGTGGTTCTGTATGGAAGGGCCATCGCTCAACGGATAAAAGGTACTCCGGGGATAACAGGCTGATACCGCCCAAGAGTTCACATCGACGGCGGTGTTTGGCACCTCGATGTCGGCTCATCACATCCTGGGGCTGAAGCCGGTCCCAAGGGTATGGCTGTTCGCCATTTAAAGTGGTACGCGAGCTGGGTTTAGAACGTCGTGAGACAGTTCGGTCCCTATCTGCCGTGGGCGTTGGAGATTTGAGAAGAGTTGCTCCTAGTACGAGAGGACCGGAGTGAACGAACCTCTGGTGTTCCGGTTGTCACGCCAGTGGCATTGCCGGGTAGCTATGTTCGGACGGGATAACCG
>NZ_PREV01000025.1 GCF_002959965.1 Microbulbifer pacificus | reverse complement strand
AGAATTTAGGGTATGCGTGGATTGTACCATATGGTGGTAAAGCACAGTTTCAACTTGGTTATAAAGGTTACATCCAGTTAGCACTTAGAACTGGTCAGTATCGCAATATAAACGTTATTGAAGTATATGAAGGAGAACTTAAATCATTCAACAGATTAACTGAGGAAATTGAACTCGATTTTGAAAATAGAGAATCAGACAAAGTCATTGGTTATACAGGATTTTTCGAACTGATTAATGGTTTCCGTAAGACAGTTTACTGGTCCAAAGAAGAAATCGAAAAGCACAAAAAGAAATTCAGTAAATCAGATTTTGGATGGAAGAATGATTGGGATGCAATGGCGAAGAAAACAGTGATCCGAAACATGTTGAATAAGTGGGGTATCTTATCGGTTGATATGCAGAAAGGCATGGTCGAGGACAATAGAGATCCTAAAGAAATTAATCCTCAGGTTGATGAAAATGGAGAAGTTATTGACATGGAATTCAACGAAGATAGCGGAACGGAACAAGAATTTGAGATAGACGATGCACAATAAAACAAACGTCTTGTTGCCTGCTTGGATATTCGAGCAGGCACAGGACAAACAAGAACTAACAAGGCTAATCAAGCAATATATGAAAAGGTATCCGAATTACACGATCAAGAAAGTATCTGGTAAACGGGCAATATGTGAGATTCATAGGTAATGGGAGGTTAATTGAATGAAAGGTGCATTCCAGACAAGTCGAGAGATATTTGAAAATCCTATATGGAACGACATTCCAAAGTTTAGAATTTTCTTCTATATATACGGAAATGCCGTCTTTGCTAAAGAAGGAACAACAGTTGCTGGAATGCATCTGAAAAGAGGGCAATATCTGAGGTCTTTCAGAAATCTCCAAGAAGATTTGACTTTTGTAGAGAATCGAAGTGTTAAAAAATACTCGCTTTCTGTCATAAAAAATAAAGTTGATCAGTTAGTCAAAGAAAATCGATTAAAAATTGAAGGTACTGAACTGGGAACACTGTTCACTGTGGTGAATTACGAGTCATATCAAGGGTTTGACAACTACAAAAAACAGAACTTAGAACGCAGTGAGAACGGAGAGAGAACGCAGTCAGAACGCAGTGAGAACAATAATAAGAATGTTAATAAAGATAAGAATGTAGCAGCAGAGGAGAATCCGTTCAAGGTATATGAAGAAAATTTCGGAGTTCTTAAACCAATCTTACGAGAACAATTTATTGATTGGTGTGACGAAGTAGGGAACGACATTATGAACGCTGCTATGAAACTAGCTGCTAAAAAAGGCGGTCGCACTTTTGGATATATTGAAGAGATCTTAAAAGAATGGTCTAGTTTGAATCTAACAACATTAGAAGATGTACGAGCGCATGAAGTGGAAAAGATGAACCGTAAAGACAATGTTCGTCAGTTCAAACCTAGACAACCATCTAAACAGGAAGTTGATTGGAAAAACATTTGAGGTGATCTAGATGGAAAGGCAAGAAGTTATAGAGGTATTCAAGTTAATTAAATCCGTCTACCCAAACTTTGAAGTAACTACAGAAAAAGTTGATCAGTGGGC
>NZ_PREV01000024.1 GCF_002959965.1 Microbulbifer pacificus | reverse complement strand
AATTACACATCAATCAATATATGGAGGGTGCCGAACATTTCCAAAAAGGAAATTTTATTGTTTTGGATAAACAAGGTGATAAAGCAATGGTTATCCGCCACAGAGAAGTATCTTTAGATTCAAACGGTAAAGCTTCTGAAACATGGAAAATTACTGGTGATACGCTTGACGGAATCTTGAATCAAAGAGTAACAATTCCGCCAGACCATACGAGTCATGACAGGAAAAAAGGTAATGCAGAAACAGTAATGAAACATTATGTTGAGAAACATTTTGTTAATCCAGAAAATCCGGATAGAAAAATTGATTTTCTTGAAATAGCACCAAATCAAAATAGAGGTCCTCAAGTTGATTGGGAATCACGGTTTCGCAATGTAGGAGATGAAATTACGTCCATTAGCAAGCAGGCCAATATAGGTTGGATGATTTATGCTGATATGGAACGCAGGAAATTCATATTTGATGTTGCAGAGCAAAGAGACGTTACTCAAGATAACCCAACCGGATTACAACCGGTTTTCTTTAGCCCAGAATATCAAACAATTAAAAGCCAACAATTTGTAGATAGTAATAATAATTATAGAAATGTTGGTTATGTTGGTGGGCAAGGTGAAGGCGAAGAAAGAAGAATAGTGAAGGTTGGAGATGCAAAAGGTGTAGACCTTTATGAAGTATTTATTGATGCTCGTGATATAGGGGAAACCTTAGAAAACGATGATGGTGAAGAAATAGAGCTATCTCCAGAAGAAGAGGAAGCAAGATTAAGAGAACGTGGAGAACAGAAAATGAAAGAGTTTGAAACAACGTTCTATTTAGAAGCTCAAATTCTAACACCTTCTATTCGTGAAACAACAAATGATTTTTCCATGTCTACGCCATTTGAGTATGAAGTGGATTTTCGATTAGGTGATATCGTTCAAGTATTTAATAAGACTTGGAATATTACGATGAATGCTCCTATAACAGAAATCAAAGAAATCCATGAGCCAGGAGGATTTATTCTTGAAGCTACATTTGGAGAAGCGCAGGCAACGTTAATAAAAAAAATCAGTGATAAATTTAATGAAATTCAAGGTATTGAAAATCAAGAGTTACCTGTAAAGATATCGGTAGAAAAGATGAAAGAAGCCATTGATTTTGCTGATGAACGAATTTCAGATGAAGAAAGAAAACGTATCGAACAAGCTCAACAAAACTTACAAGAATCTAAAAGCCATGCGGATGAACAATCTTATCAAGCAGAACAAGAGGCTAAACGTCATGCCGACAATCAAGACGTTTATTATGATGATATTGCGAAAAGTGATGCTGCCAACAAATCAAACAACGCTGAGGAGAACGCTAAAAATCACGCTGAGGAAAAAGATAGAATTGTCGAGGAAAATGCACGTCAAGATGCTACAGAAAAAGCGAATCGATCGGAAGAAAATTCCAAACAATATGCTGAACAGAAAGCAAATGAAGCTGAGAATGATTCTAGAAATTATACAGATGACTCGTTTCAAGAGCTGAATACTATTGTCACTGAAGCAAGACAAGAAATTAATCAAGCTATTGCCCGAGTAGAAGAATCTGAACAAATTATTCAAGAAGCTAAAACAGACGTGGAAGGTGCTATCGTTCGGTTAGATGATTTTGAAATAAGTTTAGGTAATAAAGTAGACATCGGTAAAGCTGTGGATGACATCAATAATTCAGATACAAGAATTTTAGGAAAGAATATCACTCTTGATGGCAATGCTTTAATAAGAGGCTCGTTAGGTGCTGAAGATGCAACGTTCTTAGATATGACAACAAGAAATATGACAGCCATTAATGCGATAATGCAAGATTCAGTTATCACAGGTACATTAGATGCCAATAATGCAGTATTTCAAAAGGGTACGTTTGATGACGCTATAATAGTTAATGCCAATATTCAAGATGCTGTTATAACCGGAAGATTGGAAGGAGTAACAGGAAATTATGCAGGGAAATTATCTTCTTTAATCCGGGAGGATACAATTTGGACTGAGGATGATTATTTTGTAGCTGAAATAGATAGAGGTTCTGTGAGAACACTGTCTTGGGAGCGTGACCCTAATTTTCCTTTAGCTATAACTAGCTATTTAGGAGGTTCCCTACAATTTAATGCGTACAACAACAGTGCAAATTTTAATCCTAATAACTTAAATGACCCTAACATAAACAACGCTAGATTCCTTACGAAAATTGTTAATTATACAACTGATGGTATGAGAGTTCGTAAAGCAGATCCTTCTAGATATGGAGAGAGTGAACCAGGTTGGTTTTTGAACAATGAAGGATACTTGCATATTGAAGATACCACAACTAATCTATTTTCTAGAAAAAGACTTCAATTATTTTCAAATGAGGGGGTATATATATACCAAGGTACTTCATCACAAGGTAATATTTACATTGGCACCGGAGTTTGGACTAGCGACAGGGTTCATATTGCGGGTGGTATGACAGTAGATAGAAATGGTATTACAGGTTCTTTAAATGTAGAAGATTCTATAAGCTTAGGAGGTAGAATAGACGCTCCTTTGGGATTAAGAACTTCTGAAGGTAGTGCAGATATTATCGTTGAACAAGGAAGTAATTCAAATGGCAACTATATCCGATATGCAAATGGCATTCAAATATGTTGGAACCATATTTCTACTAGAAGTGTAAGCACCAGTACTCACACTGAACAAGGACTTACATTTTATCGAGGTGGACCATCTATAGATTTTGCCATACCGTTTATCGAAGAACCAGCAATCAACTATGACGGAGATGTAGACGGTGGATCATGGCGAGCGGTTATGAAACGAGCATGGAGTGTTACAACTACCGGATTCGGAGCTCAGTTCATGGGACTATCATCATTTAGCACAGTGGACAGGTTATCTTATATTGCTATAGGGAGATGGAAATAATGAAAAAACAAATAAAACTGAATCAAGCTGACATAACAGAAACCTTGTTAGCAAAGATCGCTAACCTTGAGTTGGAAGTAGCTACAGAATATGCAGCAAAAAAAGCAGTAATGGAATACGCGACTAAGCTAGAAAATGAATTGGAAGAACTAAAAAACGAAGAGGGAGAGGATGCTAAATGCGATTCGAAGTAAGAAGTACGTTTACTCGGTACGATCAAGGTG
>NZ_PREV01000023.1 GCF_002959965.1 Microbulbifer pacificus | reverse complement strand
TACTGCAATATCATCAACATGTATCATTAATTCTTGACCATTTCGTCTAACAAGAGCTTCTTTTGGTGCAATGTTCATGAGAGAACGAATTGAATTTCTTGCTCTATCCATGGAGAATCGTTCAAGCTCTTCACTGATAGCAAAGAGAATAACAACAAGTGCAACTTCTCCCCATTCACCAATAATGGCTCCACCTATAACAGCTACAGTCATTAGGGTTTTCATGTCAAACTCTAAACGTAATAAGTTTTGAAAACCAACTTTAAAGAGTGATAACCCTCCTACCAACATGGACGCTAAAAATAATAACGTTGTAAGGATATTATCTTCTCCATTTACAAAATAAGACAAATAACCAAACACAAGAAATGCAACTGAATAAAGCAATTTACTATACTTTTTATAAAATGGAACTTTTTCTCCTTTATCCTCTTTGGCTGTATTTTGAGACGTTTGATTGGAATTTTCTGGTGTTACCTTTAGGCTTTCAAATGATCCAGCTTTTTCTAATTCCTCAACTGAAGCTTTACCGAATACTGAAATTTTAGAAGCACCAAAATTCACTTTCGCATCTTCAACTCCTGGAATTTCCTTTACGTTTCTTTCGAATTTCCCAGCACAATTTGCACAAGTAAAGCCTTGAACACGATAAACACTTTTATCTTTTTTCAAATTTTCCTCATTCACGGTTATCTACTTCCTTCCCATGAACAATTGCTGTTGTCACAAGCATTTTGACATGTTCATCATCTAAAGAATAAAAGACTAACTTGCCTTCTTTTCTACTCTTAGCAATTCCTAGGTTACGTAGATGGCGTAAGTGGTGAGAAACTGTAGCCATAGTTGCATCGATAATATTCGCTACGTC
The DNA here is from genome assembly GCF_002959965.1 of Microbulbifer pacificus. NCBI lineage: Bacteria > Pseudomonadati > Pseudomonadota > Gammaproteobacteria > Cellvibrionales > Microbulbiferaceae > Microbulbifer > Microbulbifer pacificus. The sequence continues at coordinate 321 of NZ_PREV01000023.1, read as the reverse complement.
ACATACACATAATTCATCTTCTTGAACCAATGCATAAGCTATCTTTAGCCGTGTTTCATCTGATAACGCCTTGAAGATGTTTGCCACTGGTGCAAGATTTTCTTGTTCCACAATTGAACTGACACGTCTTACCTTTTCTTCGTCATAACAGAAAATTTCACAAGTATCATGTGTTTGTTTAACTTTTTGAGCCATAAGTTCACCCTCATTCAAATAATTATTTGATTATAACTACATTCTAATGCTCATTTGATTAATCTGTCAATAAAATAATCAAATGAGTATTTAAATATTTTTTCTAATTAAGAATTTTAGTTTAGA
>NZ_PREV01000022.1 GCF_002959965.1 Microbulbifer pacificus | reverse complement strand
TAATTAAATTTGATATAAAGGAGCTTTCCTATGCAATCAAAACAGTTAATTATCAATTTACCTAACGATTTTTCTTTTTCAGTAAACCTTGAGTATCTTAGAACTCAACAAGATTTAACCTATATTACAGAAATGGATAGTATAAAAAAGATATTACTAATTGACGGATACAAGTTTGCTATAAAAATAACTGAAGCTAAAAAAGGAAAGTTATCTTTAGAAATCAAATCGTTAGATCGCGAAAATCATAAGTTGTACGAAGAGAAGATTCTAAAATACGTGAAGGACTGGTTTGATTTAGAAACTGAACTAACAGACTTTTATATCATGGCTAGCAAAGATGAATTTTTGGAAAACACTATAACAAAGTTTTTTGGCCTAAGAGTGATTGGTATTCCAAACTTGTTTGAAACATTTGTATGGGCAATATTAGGACAACAAATAAATTTAGTGTTTGCTTCTAAGTTAAAGGATAGGTTTATCAAAAAATATGGCGAGAGAACAGTTTATAATGGTGAAGAATATTGGCATTTTCCACAACCAGATAAGATAGTATCAGAAGACATTGATGAATTGTTTAAAATAGGGATGTCTAGAAGGAAATGCGAATACATTAAAGAAATTGCTATAGCTATCGAAGACAAAAAAATCACAAAAGATATGTTACAAAATTATAATAATATAGAGTATGCCGAAAATAAGTTGACTGAAATAAAAGGTATTGGCCCCTGGACTGCCCATTACGTATTGTTAAGGTGTGTTAGATATTCTAATGCTTTTCCGATAAATGATGTTGGATTACACAATGCAATAAAATTGGCAGGTAAATTAGAAACAAAACCGTCAGTAGATGAAATATGTAAAATCGCATCTCATTGGAAAGGCTATGAAGCATATGCAACCTTTTATCTTTGGAAATTAATATATTAATGTATATATACAATAATAGAGTAGAAGGGGGCGACTAACCCCCGTCCTCTCACACCACCGTACGTACCGTTCGGTATACGGCGGTTCAATTAAGTATTACGAATAAATTCATACCTTTGATACAGACTTTTGAGCCCTAGTCTACTCCAATAGGAGTTGCCTAGGGTTCTGCTTAAGATTGGACTCTTGGAGATACGCCAATAATTCTTTCTGGTGTTTCCCCATTCGTATGCTTTGTGGTCAGGAACACCCAAGCTAATCAGCTTTCGGACTTTTGTCCGTGGAAGCTTCCATTGTTTCCACATACACATGCGCAATCTTCTTCTTATCCACTTATCGAACTCCTCAAACTTTGAAGGTGTCTCCGCTAAAGCGTAATACCCGCACCAACCCATCAGGTATTTGTTTAATTTCTCAATTCTTACTTCCATAGGAAATGGCTTGGAACGTGAAGTTATTTCCCTGATTTTCTGTTTTAGACGCATAATACTTTCTTTTGCGATTCTAATTTTTGGATTCTTTCCATTGGTGAAACTAAAACCAAGAAACTTACGTTTCCAAGGCCGGTCCACTGCTGATTTCTCTTTATTTACTTTCAAGCGAAGTTTCTCTTCGATAAATGTAGTAATGGAATTCATTACACGATTCCCAGCTTTCTTTGTTCTCACATAGATGTTGCAGTCATCCGCATAACGAACGAAACGTAGCCCACGCTCCTCCAGCTCCTTATCTAAATCATCTAATATAATGTTAGAAAGAAGAGGGCTCAACGGCCCGCCTTGCGGAGTGCCTTCTTCGGAGCTAACTACTATCCCATTTATCATGACGCCAGATTGTAGGTATTTCCGAATAAGCCGAAGCAGTTCCTTATCCTTGATGCGCTTCGCTAAAACACCCATGAGCTTATCATGGTTCACCTTATCAAAGAATTTCTCTAGGTCCATATCAATTACCCATCTGTATCCTTCTTTAATAAACCCCCTTGCCTTCCTCACAGCGTCATGTCCTCGACGGTTGGACCTGAATCCATAGCTATGTTCTGAGAAGGAGGGGTCAAAAATTGTATGAAGCACTTGGGCAATAGCCTGTTGAATGAAACGATCCGTCACGGTTGGAATACCTAACATCCGAACTCCTCCGCTTGGTTTCGGGATTTCGACACGGCGGACAGGAGAAGGTGTATAGGTTCCTTTCCTCAAGTTCTCCCGAAGGGAATCCCAGTTATCATAGAGATGTCTTCGTAGGAATTTTACGGACATTTCATCTATGCCATGACTTCCTTTATTTCGTTCGACTCGCTTTAGTGCGAGAATGAGATTGTCCCGTGACAGAATTTGGTTCATCAACATACTTGGGTTTCCTTTCTTCGTGAATGTGACGTTCTATTTGTGCAAGTTCCACTCCACCCTTCCAAAGTCCCCTGTAGATTCACTACGTCCTCCTTTGGATAAGCCCTTCCGGGTTGTCTGTGTCTGCATGAAATCTTAACGCCTAGTGTCACATTTCTCCTTAATTGTTCCGTCCTTCCCCTTACATTCTCGAGTATGCAGGGTACTATGACTTCTGCTGACTTCTGACCGTTCAGCCATCCATTGCTGAATGGGTTACCAAGAGTGCTTGGCGTTTCGATCAGACCTCCCCGGGTAAGAATGCAGTCTTTCCCTTCATCAATCTGCTTCATTTACTCTGTACCAACTTTGGCAGAAAGGACTTTGTTTTGTTATGCAAACTCATCCATTGATACCTAGCCTCATATGAAGTTCGTGTTCCTCAGACCGAAGGTTTGCCGTCCGCTTCCTTCAGATTCCATGTCGCCACGGACACCCTTGCGTTAGGCTAGCTGTTACTTCTGCCTTCACAGTTCGGGACTCTCACCCTATAGACTGCACCCATGCCGGGCACACATAAAAA
>NZ_PREV01000021.1 GCF_002959965.1 Microbulbifer pacificus | reverse complement strand
CGAGGGCAGCAGCGGAGTGGACGGACAGAATCAGTTGCTGGCGGAAGCGGATGCCCGTATGTACCGCGCCAAAAATGCGGGGCGCAATCAGGTGATCAGCGCTTGAAGCGCACACCTGACGGCGACCTTGCCCGTTAGAGTCTGTTAATACCGAGGCCTGTTAACACGACATTCAGATCAGGTGCTGAAGCAGTTTTTCCCGGACCGTGTCGGGAATCGGCGCCTTACTCTGCTTTTCATAATCGAAGTGCACCATCACGCAATCCCCCTGAGCCACCAGCTGCCCCTTCTGCCAGACTTCCTGATGGATGGTCATGGACGTATTGCCTACCGCGCTCAGGCTCGTTTTCACTTCTACCGGTGAGAACAGATAGATCTGGGCAACGAAATCCACGTCCATTTTTTTCAGGATCAGGTTCCATTTACCCAGGGAAAGATCCGGATTGAACAGCTGGAAGATCGGCGTGCGCCCCTGCTCGAACCATACCGGCACCACCGTGTTGTTGATGTGCCCGAGGGCGTCAGTTTCGCTGAAACGGGGCTCTACCTGATAACTGAACATCGAATTTTCTCTCGCTGAATCTGGTTGAAAACGCCAGCACAGATTTAATCAGCCGGCGCCCCCATCATCCAGAGATCATCTGCCATAAATCGCGAAAAACCCGGACAAATGTTGGCATTTGCAATCCACTGCGGCATATCTGGTCAAGTGCGCGTAAAATCCCCGGTCAAATCCGCTACTCTGATTTATTGCTTCCCGCACCCGATAAGCGGCAATTTACCGACCAGAATAGATTTATGAGTCAGAAAGACAAACGCCCCCTGTACATCCCCCACGCCGGTCCCTCGCTGCTGGAAATCCCCCTGCTCAACAAGGGCAGCGCCTTCACATTGCAGGAGCGCATCGAGTTCAACCTGATCGGTCTGCTGCCAAACAATGTGGAAAATATCAACGAGCAGGTGCGCCGCGCTTATCACCAGTATGAGCAGTGTCGTACGGATCTCGAACGCCATATCTATCTGCGCGCCATTCAGGACGACAACGAAACGTTGTTTTTCCGTCTGATCGAGCAGCACATCGAAGAAATGCTGCCGATCATCTACACCCCCACTGTGGGCGCGGCCTGTGAAGAGTTCTCCAATATTTACCGCAATCACCGCGGTCTGTTTGTGTCCTACCCGGACCGCAAACATATGGACGACATCCTGCGCAGTGCCACCAAGGAAAATGTAAAAGTCATCGTAGTCACCGACGGCGAGCGCATCCTCGGCCTTGGCGACCAGGGCATCGGCGGCATGGGTATTCCCATCGGCAAGCTGTCCCTGTACACCGCCTGCGGTGGTATCAGCCCCGCCTACACTCTGCCGGTGATGCTGGACGTGGGCACCAACAACCGCACCCTGCTGAACGACCCCATGTATATGGGCTGGCGCAACGAGCGTATTTCCCAGGAGGAGTACGACGAGTTCCTGGAGGAATTCATCGCCGCGGTGAAACGCCGCTGGCCGAAGGTGCTGATCCAGTTCGAGGATTTCGCCCAGACCAATGCCATGCCGCTGCTGAAGCGCTATCGCGACAAGGTGTGCTGCTTCAACGACGATATTCAGGGCACTGCCGCGGTGGCACTCGGTACCATGCTCGCCGCGTGCAAGGCCAAGGACGAGAAGCTGTCGAAACAGAAAGTACTTGTGGTCGGCGCCGGCTCTGCCGGCTGCGGTATTGCCGAACAGGTGGTGGCGGCCATGGTCAACGACGGTTTGTCGGAGGAGAAAGCACGCGAACGACTCTTCATGTTCGACCGCTACGGTCTGGTCATGGACAACATGAAGGGCCTGCATGACTTCCAGCAGAAACTCGCACACAGCCCCGGGAAATACCCTCAGGCACCGGAGTGGGATCTGCAGACCCTGATCGAGCAGGTGAAACCCACCATCCTCATCGGCGTATCCGGCCAGGGTGGCCTCTTCACCCAGCCCGTGATCGAAGCACTCCACAAAGGCTGCAAGCGCCCGCTGGTGATGCCGCTGTCCAACCCCACTTCGCGCGCCGAAGCCACGCCTCAGGAGGTACTGGAGTGGACCCGAGGCGAGGCCATGGTCGCTACCGGCAGCCCGTTTGAACCGGTACAGCTGGATGGCGAGAAATACCCCATCGCCCAGTGCAATAACGTGTACATCTTCCCCGGTATCGGCCTCGGTGTCGTCGCCGCCGGCGCCAATCGGGTAACGGAAAACATGCTGATGGCCGCCTCCAACGCACTCGCGGAAAATGCGCCGGTGGTGAAAGAGGGCAGCGGTGCACTGCTGCCGCCACTGTCGCAGATCCGCGAAGTGGGCAAGGCCATCGCACTGGCTGTTGGCAAACAGGCGCAGGCCGACGGTGTGGCACCGGGTATTACCGAGGAAAAACTCGAGAAAAACATCGAAAAGAATTTCTGGCATCCGGATTACCGCCGCTACCGTCGTCGGGCCTTCTGATTTCTGCCAGGACGCATAGTGCAAACAAAAAACCCATGGAATTCCATGGGTTTTTTGTTTGCACTATGCGTCCTGGCAGAAATCAGAAGGCCCGACGACGGTAGCGGCGGTAATCCGGATGCCAGAAATTCTTTTCGATGTTTTTCTCGAGTTTTTCCTCGGTAATACCCGGTGCCACACCGTCGGCCTGCGCCTGTTTGCCAACAGCCAGTGCGATGGCCTTGCCCACTTCGCGGATCTGCGACAGTGGCGGCAGCAGTGCACCGCTGCCCTCTTTCACCACCGGCGCATTTTCCGCGAGTGCGTTGGAGGCGGCCATCAGCATGTTTTCCGTTACCCGATTGGCGCCGGCGGCGACGACACCGAGGCCGATACCGGGGAAGATGTACACGTTATTGCACTGGGCGATGGGGTATTTCTCGCCATCCAGCT
>NZ_PREV01000020.1 GCF_002959965.1 Microbulbifer pacificus | reverse complement strand
CCATCTTCTTCCAACTCTGGTAAATCTATTGTTTCTTCTTCACCGTTTTCAACATTCCTTTTTCCAAGTTCTGGACTGGATCCATAACTTGCATAATAGAAATGATCATCATTAAAAAATACAGCTGTCCCGACCTCATTTCCATTTGTTACAATTTGGAAATTGCCTCCTCCATCTTCAGATAGATAGATTCCAGTCGAAGTGGCAGCAGCAACAACACTAGAGTTGGATGGATGAATAGCTAACGATAGAATTTCTCCTGTAAGCCCACTTGCGCTTACATTTTCCCAAGACTTCCCTTCATCTGAACTCCTGTAAAATCCCTGTTCTAATTCGGAGTTTGTTGCAGGATTCATCAGAAAAATATCGTGGCTGTTATACCCCACTGCCATGGCATGAAAGTCGGTTTCACCCTCAAATTTAAGGTGTTCCAGTGTCCTGCCTCCATCGAAGCTTCGCTGAATACCGATTGGATTCGGCAAGTCGGAATCCTCTCCAGGATGACCGGATGTGTAAAATCCCTCGTCTACTGCATTAAAGCCCATATAATCATTAAAATTTCTAGTTGTTTCATACCAATCACCATTACGGAGTATTTTCAAGCCGGTATGCGTCGCAAAATACAGTCCATTATCATTACCAGCATAACCTATGCCATGAACATGATCTACACTGCCATCAAATGTAGCTTCATAATCTTTTTCCTGATTATTGCTGCAGCCTGCTAAAAATATCCCTACGATAATTGTTACAGTTATTATTGTCTTTCTCAACATCATTCACGCATCCTCCAAATTTTTAATTCATACCATATGTTTAACCTTAAATCATTCTATAAAAAAAGTGACCATTTTTTGTGCAGATAGTATTTAACACCGATAAACTCAATCCTTTAGAATCGATTTTAAACGTTCAAATTCCTCCTTGTCTATTTCACCTCTTACAAATCTCTCTTTTAAAATTCTTTTGGAACGATGTCCTCCATCAATAAAGTTTCTAATTAGGAAACAACCTAGAATCAATAACCCCAGCCATACTATTATCATACAGATCATAGGCCAAATTGAACCATAACCGTACATAAAATGCATTTTGTCACCTTCTTTTACTGATTCCAATAAGTATATAAAAAATTAATCCAGAAAGTTTGCAGAAGGATCGTTTAGCTTTTATTAACGGGTTTTTCAGGTAAAATTTATCTCTGCAACAAAAATAAATCTGCACATAAACTGCAAAATTTCGGGGTAAAGTACTGTTAACTAAGAGAATGGAGGGGTTAAAAATGAAAAGAAATAAAATTATATTGGGACTAGTCTCTATCTTTGCGGTGTTTTTATTGGCAGCTTGTGGCGGGGAAACCGAGGAAACGAATCCTGAAGAAAACACGGTTACAGAAACAGAATCCAATACCGAAGAAGAAATGGATATGGAATCGGAATCTGACTCAAATGAAGATATGGAAGGTATGGACCATTCTGAAATGGATATGTCCAGCTCTGGCGAGGTTCCTGAAGATTTGCGAGAGGCTGAAAATCCAACCTATGACGTCGGAAGTCAAGCAATCATAGAGACAGATCATATGGAAGGTATGAACGGTGCAGAAGCCACGATTGCTGGTGCCTATGATACTACGGTATATACTGTTTCTT
>NZ_PREV01000019.1 GCF_002959965.1 Microbulbifer pacificus | reverse complement strand
TGATCAAAGCTTGTCCGATGTTCGTATAGTGTATAACTTTCTCATTCAGCTTTTTACCGTTTTGTTTCTGAATTTCCTCTTGAGCCTTACGGCCTTTTGATAACAGACTGAGTATTTGTCTGTCATGAATTTCAAAAGCTTTATCCGTTAACTCCTGAGTAAGATTTAATAAATAGACGGTTAATATTGAATAGCGTTTATTTTCCTGAAAGTCACGGAATGCATAAGGCTCATATCTTGAACCTAAGCGGGAGATAGCTGTAACAGGCGATTGCGATGCAAATGACTAATTTTTACCGTCTCCAATTCTATTTCCCGTATGTATTCCAGCCGTTCTATTACTTTTAGAAATGTTTCGGGTGAAGGATGACCCGGTGGTTCCTTTAACCAACCCAATATTGTTTTATTGGATTCGGATGGAAGCTGCGAAGTTATGATCTCTTCAAGTTTTTCTTTTTGCTCATTTGTTAAAGACTGACTAACCGTATTAAATAGCTTCTTTTCAGCCATTGCTCTCGCTTCCCACACCATTCTTTCAAGTGTAGTGATAGCAGGTAGTATGATTTTGTTTTTTCTTAGAAAATCTATGCATTCATGCAGTAGATGAATGGCATCACCATTTTCCAAAGCTAATTGATGAAGGTGCTTAAATGTCATTCGATATTCTCTCAGGGTAAAAGTTACAAAGTCGTATTCACTTCGAATTTCTTTCAAATGATCCCAAAGTGTATTTTCCCTTTGAGGATAATGACTAAGCGAGGATGGACTGGCACTGATCTGTTTCGATATATATTTTAAGACTGAATCTGGGATGTTTTTGATATGAGTGTATGGCCAACCGGGATACCGAAGAACAGCTAATTGAACAGCAAATCCTAAACGGTTTTCTTCCCTCCTTCGCTTATTAACTATTTCTAAATCCCGTTTGGAAAAAGTGAAGTAGGTCCCCAGTATCCATTCATCTTCAGGGATTTGCATAAAATCCTGTCTCTGTTCCGGTGTAAGCAATTCTCTACCTCTTGCAAATTTCATTCAGTATCATCCCGTTTCTGTATTTTCAATTTATTACAATTATATATCAATAGAGTGTACTCTATTGATACAAGTGTAGTAGACGGATAAAATCATAGTGTCAATTTAGGAATTATTTTGCACCTTTTTTAAGAGTTATTTTGCGCAATAAGGATACCCTCTTAACCTAAAAAAGCCGAATTCCTGTAAACTAAGCAATCGACTTTTTTTGTTGGATTGTTGAATTAAGCATCTTTCACCTCAATAAGAATTTCTCACTATTTGGTCGACGATATATTTTGCATCATATCCGACACCTTGTAATAACGCAGAACCACGTCTATATTGCCAAGGTAAACCTAAAAAATATAAACCCTCTATATTAGTAATACCTCTATTATGTTTAGGATTTCCTTTCTCGTCTAATACGCCTGATACATTTAACCATGAATAGTCAGGTATAAAACCGGTAGCCCATATTATGTTATTGACATCAAGAAACGTGTTATCTTGGAATATAACCTTATTTTCCTTGCCATCCATGGATCTGTTTTTAATAAAAACAGATCCATTTCGAATAGCATACTTTAATTCAAGACCAAAGATCGGGTCCCCTCTTTTTTGTATTAGTTTTCCTAAGAATGAATTGAAAGGTGCCTTTAACACTCCAACCTTATCAAACCACCAAAATATACTTTTACTTCTAATTGTCAAAGGCAGTAATGTTAAACGTTTACTAGTTGATAGATAAGTCTTCTTCTCTCGTGAAATTTCAACAGCTATCTGCGATCCACTATTTCCCCCGCCCACAACTAACACATTTCCTTCTTTTAATTGAGAAGGGTTTTGATATTCCGAGGAATGCAACTGAACAATCTCTTTCGATAAATTGTTTGAAAATCAGGTGTTCTCGGCTTCTGAAAAGGCCCAGTTGCTATTATGATATTTTCAGCTTTATATTCCATATGCTCTGTCGAAACGTAATAGATATTTTTATTTTTTTGAACATTCGTTACATTAGTGTTATGTTTAATCGGTAGATTAAATGACAATGCATAGTCTTTCAGATATTGTGATATTTCGTCTTTTGAGGGAAAGCCATTGGGATCCCCATTGAGTTCGA
>NZ_PREV01000018.1 GCF_002959965.1 Microbulbifer pacificus | reverse complement strand
AATTTGAAAAGCGCCTGTACGTCTTTAAACAACATTTTGGAAGGTATGTCTATTTGTCTGTAAACGAGCATCGAGGGGTGTTAAAAGTTTTCCCGGAGGGTTTACCAAATAAGATAACTTACAAGTACAAAGAAATGAATCTAAAGGGTAATCTTCCTATTGTTTGCGGAAGAAATTTAAGTGGAAAAATAAAATATTTTGATATGGTTAAAGATCCTCATTTATTAATTGCTGGAGAAACAGGAAGTGGAAAATCTAGCGCAATAAGAAGTATCTTAACATCATTGATTCAATATAAAAGTTCTAAGGAACTGAAGCTTATCTTAGGAGATTTAAAGCGTTCAGAATTCCATTTATTTAAAGATATAGCACATGTGGAAGGTGTGTATCACAGTGCAGATACATTACGTCCTGTATTAAATAAAGTAAAAAAGGAAATGGCCAAACGTGGAGATTTGTTAGATGAAGAGGGTGTAAATGCCATAGATCAATTACCCAAGAAACTACCCTATATTATTGTCTGTATTGATGAAGTGGTGTTATTAAAAAAGGAAAAAGACATTATGGATATTCTTGAAGATATTTCGAGTATTGGCCGATCGTTAGGAGTATTTATTATTTTGTCCATGCAACGGCCAGATGCAAAATTATTAGACGGTAAATTGAAAGTAAATATGACAGTAAGAATGGGATTTAAAACTCAAGATAATGTTAATTCAAAAATAATAGGCACACCAGGTTCAGAAAAATTAAAGACCTCTGGCCGAATGATATTGAAAGTTAATTCGGATCTACAAGAAATACAATGCCCCTGGTTAGATAATGAAAAAGCAAAAAAGATTTTAATCCCGTATAAAGTTGAGAAGAAAGATAAGCAAGAAGAAAAGAAAGACGACTACGATACATTAATGGAGTTGCTGAAAAATGAATAAAAGAGATTTACAGATTATTAAGGACGTGGAACGATTTAGAGTATTGAGTAGGGATGACATTATAGATTTATATTTTAGTAATTTAAAAAATCCAGTGACGAGTGCAAACATAGTATTAAAACGATTAGTTAGAGATAGACAAATATCTGTCAGTAAATATTATTCTCCATTTGTATATCTGCCAATACACTCTACAGTTAAGCAAAACTCTACTAAGATACCTCACTTCTTACAGATTGTTGAAGTCTATAAAATTTTAAAACATGCATTGGCCATTAAACAATTTATTGTTGAACCCAAATTTCAAAAGGGTTTAGCAGAACCGGATATGTTAGTTATGTTAAATAATGTATCGTTGTTTATAGAAATTCAAAGGAACACATATAGCCAAAAAGTGATGAATAAAAAGATAAAAAGGTACGAGGAATTGAGTTCTTCAGAACAGTTTAGGAATAAAAAATTTCCA
>NZ_PREV01000017.1 GCF_002959965.1 Microbulbifer pacificus | reverse complement strand
TGCAACAATAATTGGTGTTTTGGGCGCAATCAGCATTCGATCTTATAAAAAAAGACGAACTCGGAATTCTCTTTTATCATTAAATAATGTGCTTATTGTAAGTCCTGATGTAATTATTGGTGCTAGCTTTTTAATTTTATTTACATTGGCTGGAATTCAGTTAGGATTTTATTCCGTCCTCCTATCTCATATCGCTTTTAGTATACCTATTGTTGTGTTAATGGTACTTCCTAAACTTCTTGAGATGAGTTCTTCATTAGAAGATGCTGCTCGTGATTTAGGAGCAAGTAATTGGAACGTCCTGACAAAAGTTACGCTACCTTATATTTCGCCAGGTATTTTTGCTGGATTTTTCATGGCGTTAACTTATTCACTTGATGATTTTGCAGTAACTTTCTTTGTAACTGGTAATGGATTTACCACTCTGTCTGTTGAAATATATTCATTAGCTAGACGAGGAATATCGCTTAATATTAACGCTTTATCTACCATTATGTTTTTCGTAACAATACTTCTCGTAATTGTTTATTACTATCTTACACAACGTAGTGGAACAAAAGGAGTTGGCTTGAGACGATGAAATCTATCATGCGATCATTTATTGCAATACTCGTTGTTTCGATTGTTTTACTTATAATGATTAATCGCCTCAATGCTGCACAAGGGTTTTCCGGTGATAATACGTTAACTGTATACAATTGGGGAGATTATATCGACGAAGAACTAATTAGTCAATTTGAGGAAGAAACCGGCATTACCATTGTATATGAAACATTCGATTCCAATGAAGCGATGATGACAAAAATTCAACAAGGTGGTACGACATATGATGTTGCAGTACCATCTGAATATATGGTGCAAAAAATGGTGGAGGAAGATTTACTAATTGAATTAGACCATTCCAAACTTTCAAACCTGAGTAATTTAGACGAACGTTTTATGAATTTACCATTCGATCCAAATAACCAATATTCGGTTCCATATTTTTGGGGAACAGTTGGAATTGTATTTAACACAACTCTTTTGCCAGAAGGTATGAAACTAACAGGCTGGCATGACTTATGGGACCCTTCGTTAGAAAATCAAATTTTACTAATCGATGGCGCTCGTGAAATTATCGGTATGGGATTAAACTCATTAGGTTATTCCTTGAACGACACTAATCCTGACCATCTCTATCAAGCATTAGAAAGGTTAGAGGGGCTTACTCCAAATGTTCGAGCAATAGTTGGTGATGAAAATAAAATGTTAATGGCAAATAACGAAGCCACAATTGCTGTTGGTTGGTCTGGTGATGCCGCAGATATCATGGGAGAAAATGAAGCAATCGACTACGTGGTACCGGAAGAGGGGTCCAACCTCTGGTTCGATAACTTTGTCATTCCAAAAACCGCACAAAATATAGATGGTGCACACGAATTTATTAACTTTATGTTAGATGCAGAAGTAGCTGCCCAAAATACAGAGTATGTTAGTTACTCTACACCAAATAAAGAAGCACTACAGTTCATGCCGAAAGAGATGGTAGAAGACGAACGATTCTATCCTAATCCAGAATTAACCGACCGCTTAGAGGTATACGAAAACTTGGGGCAAAGCAACTTAGCTTTTTATAATGAATTGTTCTTACAATTTAAGATGTATCGGAAATAAGGCTACTACCAAAGAAGATGCTTAGAAACATGCTTTTGTCTATTCAGTTCAAGAGCATGTTAATGGCTTTTAGAGATCACTAAACGAGATTTTTTATTCCCTTATTTGTTTGGGTTTCTTCGTGAGTTTGGACTTTAGAGTCGCTCTATTCCCTAAAAAACTAATGTGATTCTTCTTCCTTGTATTGGGTTTTACAATTGCTCTATAAACTTTCAAATGAAAAATCCCCTTGAGGAAAAATCAACATTTTCCTCAAGGGGATTTTTTAACTGCCGGAGCATTGACTCAGACAACTTTTTCCCTTCATACCATTACTTTACAAATGTCATTTGTGAATTCTACTGGATCATTAATTGGCAATCCTTCAATAAGAAGTGCTTGATTATATAAAAGATTGGTATATAGTTTTAACTTTTCATCATCATTACCTTGCGCTGATTTTAAGGATTGGAAAATATCGTGATTTACATTAATCTCCAATACTTTATCAGCCTGGATTTGCTGATCATCTGGCATTGCATTAATAATTTTCTCCATTTCAAGGGAGATCTCACCATC
>NZ_PREV01000016.1 GCF_002959965.1 Microbulbifer pacificus | reverse complement strand
TGGGGTCCTACCAACAAAACGCGGAAAACATACGTTAATTAGACTATCATAAAGAGAGGATAGTTCGTTCAGTATATGGGCGAATACCTTCTCTTTTTCTGTAAATCAGAAATATAAACAAGACCTTACAAATTTTGTTTAAAAAGTATAATATAATTATATATTTTGGCTATTGGAGGAGGACAAATGAAGGTTTTCTTCGACTTCATCTCCTTAAAAGGGGTTACTTTATGGCTGCTATGTGGATTCCGCAACCATCCGATAAACTTTGCTAGGTTCTGTAAGATGATCTCCATATAATCCTTGTCAATTTCCTCTAAGAAACCCTTTTGACAAGTTAAGTGATTTTTTTCCAAAACCATTATTAATTATTGATGGTGACCAAGATATTGATTCGCCGTACTTTTATTCGTTAGAACTATATAAGAAGTTATTACCGAAGTATTCTGGACATCTCGATAAACTTAAACTTAGTATGCCTTTTGTTAATCATCAGTTTACTTACAGTATGAAACTTGAGGCGTGCGGCTGGTTTGAAAAACATCTTAGATAATAGTTGATCTTGGGAACAACTTGCTGGGGAACATAGGGCATACACCACAATCGGGCGCATTTCTTTAATAAGGACTTCGTATTTCATATTTGACACAAATTGCAAAGGAGGAAAGGTAATGATACAAATTATTAATTCTTTAAATAAAAATTATAAAGTTTCGATAGTATATGGAGAAAATGGAGATATTTTTGAAGGTTATGTGGATTCAATTACAGATGATTATCTAATAATTCATGAATATGTTTCCGATATTTATAGAACGTTGTATCACGATCAGATAATAGAGATACAAAAGATTTAATACGTATTTCGCTAAAATTATGTAGTAACTTATTCAAGACTCGGGTGCGTTTGTTGCACAAGAAGCAAGGGATTGATACATATTGGACATGTTTAATATGAATCAATCTCTATTTTTTATGACTTTTTGCAATTTAGGTCTTAATAACATATGCTAAGAGAAATACCGAGGTAAAAAGGCCAATTTTTCCTACGCTAAGGAATCATTGGCCTTTAGTATTATTGAAGAAGAGGGCGTAGGGAATGTAAACTCGTTACTTTTCTTACATCAAAGTTCCATACGTATCACCATTTGGATAGGGACACCTAAACTTTTTAGGAGAATATCCTTTTAAACCCGAGATTTTGAACTCCATACATTCCCAATGTACACATAGGATATAAAAAACCCTGATTTTTCTGCTTAGCGTAGAAAAATCAGGGTTTTATTTATCTTTTGATATGATCCTTAGCGTATGTTTTCCGCGTTTTGTTGGTATTACCCCATTTATAGAAATAAAAATTTTATTTTTTAAATGAAAAGGCTGTTCAATCAAAAAATGAACAGCCTTTTCTAATTATCCTTTTACTTTTAGAAGACGGAGAGCATTTAATATTACAATAACAGCAGCACCTGTATCACTTAACACAGCCATCCAAAGTGTAAGCCACCCCGGAAATATAAGAACTAATGCTATGAATTTTACAATTAATGAAAACCAGATATTTTGTTTAATAATCGCTAATGCTTTTCTACTTAGTTTAACGGTATGTGGCAATTTTTCCAGATTATCTGCCATTAAAACAATATCAGCCGTCTCCATTGCTGTATCTGTCCCTGCACCACCCATTGCAATCCCTAAGTCTGCAGTGGCCAGTGCTGGTGCATCGTTTATGCCGTCACCAACCATGGCGACTTTGTGACCCTCTTTTTGCAATTGTTTAATTACATCCACTTTATCTTCTGGCAACAGATCTGCAAAATAGCGATTGACATTCGTTTCGTTTGAAATCATCTTGGCAGTGCCCTCATTATCACCAGTTAACATAACAAGTTGATTTACACCAACTTGATTCAATCCATTTAATGCTTCTATAGTAGTTGTACGGATGGTATCAGAAACAGAGATAATCCCCATTATTTCTTGTTGTGTACCGATAATCACTACCGTTTTTCCTTGACTTTGTATTTCGTCTACTTTGTCCTTAACATTGTCCAAAGGTAAATTTATTTCTTCAAACAGTTTTAGATTACCAGCATAATA
>NZ_PREV01000015.1 GCF_002959965.1 Microbulbifer pacificus | reverse complement strand
CTATTTCATAGCCGATGTATATAGCCTTTGCTAACTGCCACATTTCAAGATCGTTCAGTGCATCTAAACCTAAATTCCATCGCAAACCGTTCTTTTGCTTTAAACAATGACTATCTACAACGTAATCCTCACCATGTAGTCTAATCGCTTGTTTAATTGCTTGTTCCTGTTCCTTCGTCACTTTTACTTTCTCCATCCTTACTACCTCCCTTTGTTATGTGAACCGTTTAATTGATTAAGTAGATCGTGCGCTTTTCCTACATAAAACGGGTCCATATCTTTTTCATGTAAATCAATAATTTCTCTAATGCCTTCAACTACATACTCTCGTTTCTTCATTTCAGCTAACAGATACTTGTATCCGTCCACTTGTTCCTCTGCTGCCATTGTGAGCCAATCGTAATCATCTAGTGGATCTAATGCTTTTCCGTACTTCTTAATGCCTTTCATTTCCTGTTCCGTAGCTCTTTCCGTAAAATCAACTACGGTATTTTCTAAATGCTTCATGTAATCCCTCCTAGAAAGGTAAATCTGAGTCATCAATATCTATTGGCTCACCATTTCCGGCAAACGGATCATTGTTTTGTTGGTTATTCTGTGCTGGTCTATTGTTTGACTGCTGATTTCCTTCACTTTTTGTTTCCAGAAACTGAATATTGTCCGCAACAACCTCAGTGACAAAAACATTTTTCCCGTCTTTATCTTCATAACTTCTGGTTTGAATTCTTCCATCTACACCAATTCGACTACCTTTTTTCATATAGTTTGCTAAGTTTTCAGCAGGCGCACGCCACGCAACACAATTTACGAAGTCGGCTGTTGCTTGACCATCCTTTTTGAAAGGTCTATCTACTGCAAGATTAAAATTCGCTACTGCTGTTCCTTGCTGCGTATATCTGAGTTCAGGATCTTTCGTTAATCTTCCAACAAGTATTGTTCTGTTCAATGTAGTTCCTCCTTATGAATATCTGTGATCTAAGTCACAGAACTTTCCGTATTCTTTAATGAATGCTAGTTCTACCGTTCCAGTAGGTCCTTGACGTTGTTTTGATATAATAATTTCGATAATGTTCTGTTTGGTTGTTTCTTTATCGTAGTAATCATCTCTGTAAAGGAAACCGATTAAATCCGCATCTTGTTCAATATTTCCGGATTCTCTAAGGTCTGACATCATCGGACGTTTATCTTGCCTTTGTTCTACACCTCTAGATAACTGAGATAGCAATATGATTGGTATATTTAACTCCTGCGCTAACAACTTTAAATCCCTAGTCATTGCCCCTACTTCTAAATCCCTGCGCTCATGTCGTCCAGATGAAGTGATTAACTGTAAGTAATCAATGATGACTAAATTATTTTTATCTGGATTATCTTGAACATTTTTTCGAATAGATGCTTTAATCTGGTTAATCGTTGTTAGCTTTTCATGAATTTTTAATCCCCAGTTCGATATTTCACCGATAGCGTTCATTGATTTGTCGTAATCTTCACTAGAGAAAATCATGGACCTCCATTTTTGAATATCTACATGACCCTCTGTTGAAATCATTCTTTCAAGTAATGATCTTGGACCCATTTCCAAACTGTAGATATGGGAAACACCACCGTTTTTGCAATGCCCTGCACCGATATTTAAAGCGAATGCTGTTTTACCAACAGATGGTCTTGCTGCAATAATGATTAAGTCGCCTGGTTGATTACCGCCTGTCATGTTGTCATAATCTTTAAATGTAGTAGGAAACCCTTTAGCTGCATCGCTTTCTGGGTTCGCCATGTCCTCAGCGATTTCAAATAAATAATCTTGCGTTGTCTTTTCTTCCGTTTGAATGCCTTCATCCTTTAATTTATCTAGCTGATTAAGTAGCTTGTGTAACGCTTCTTCGTTTGGTGATTCCATGTATTCAGCAGTTAATATCCGGCTCTGTCTGATTCGGTAATCTTCATATACTGCAGATTCATAGTTTTTTAAAGGCGCTGTACTAGGTATAGACCCTGCTAAATCTGTCAGATAGCTAACTCCTCCAACTTCATTAATGCAATTACCTAACTCTGTTACCACCGTTACGACATTGATTTCAATTTCTTTATCAGCTACTTGCTGCATAGCTTCATATATTTGTTTGTGTCTAGCTTCATAAAAGTGTTTTGGTTCTAATGTAAGTATCCCGATTAGACTACCTTCCAGAAGAACCGAACCGATGACTGACTGTTCAGCTATTGCATTATGGCTCATGACGCTTCCCCTTTATCAATTCTTGCATTTTCTTTTGAAATTCTAGCTTTTTGGATTCCGGGACCTGTGAAGCTTCTTGCTTCCATTTCTCAATTTTGTCTAGATGGTTATTTTCTTCTGGTGCATAT
>NZ_PREV01000014.1 GCF_002959965.1 Microbulbifer pacificus | reverse complement strand
TTCCCCTAGGGATTAAAAAATCCCAAAACTTTTGGGCGGGGGGACTATATTGTTTTAAATACTACTGGTTTATGCCCTTTTTCATTTATAGTATTCATAATTGAACTTACATCTATAGTGACTTTGTATTCATTTCTTTCAAGATCACTGTATTCTCTCTCAGAAAAATTATAAATACTTTCAGCCTTTAATCTTTCAATTTCTCTTTTCATTTGTTCATATTCTTTAATCGGCATAGTTACTGTTATCATATTTTCACCACCATTCATCATTCCACTTAGGTTTCTTGTATTGATGTTTGAAACGATTATGTTTCTTATTGTGGCACCGAACACAAAGAGTCTCTAGATTATCATCATCAAGTGCAAGCTCCGGATAATCTTCTAGCTCTTTAATGTGATCCACATCTAACCGCTTGTGTTTATCTGGATCATGTTTATCCGTATACACTCTGCCCTGTCTCTTACACTCCTGGCATTCGTAGTTATCACGTTCTAATATTCTTTGCCTGGTTGCTATCCATTCAGAAGAACGATAGAACTTCTTTTGTTGTTCTTTTGTTCTGTATTCAATTAGTGGCATGGCCTTTTATCCTGCGTTCAATTCTATTCATTATTGGATATCCCATTTCATCAAATTCAAAATGCTCTATAGAGTAAGTTAATCCTCCAGCAAAAGACTCTGTGCTAGTTTCCCAATCTAAACCAACGTGTACTTTCTTTGTAACTTCCTCACCTTTGTATATAACTTTAGGTACCGATGTTTCGTCTTCTAATTCAATTGTTAATAATGACTTCCCTTGCTTGTGCAATGTTTGGTATGCATACGTTAAAGCATCAACTAAACTTACATCGTCT
This sequence comes from Microbulbifer pacificus, assembly GCF_002959965.1. Classification (NCBI taxonomy): domain Bacteria; kingdom Pseudomonadati; phylum Pseudomonadota; class Gammaproteobacteria; order Cellvibrionales; family Microbulbiferaceae; genus Microbulbifer; species Microbulbifer pacificus. Next base: position 2,082 of record NZ_PREV01000014.1, on the reverse strand, counting down.
ACCGGTTTATGGTATAAAGCATTGATATCTGGCATTACTATTTCACAATCAATACCTAAAGCATTTGAAATTTCTGCAGGCATTATCAATTTATGATCCGATGAAATGCTTCTATCATATTCACCAACCGATGTAGTTACTTGTACTTCTACTAAACCAAATTGATTTAATAAACCATTAAACATTGATTCAGTAATATGCGGATACTTCTCTTTTAAATACTCAATAGCCTCTTTTGAAAAGAATGCTTCACTCATTTCAATCCATCTCCTTTTATGCAAAATAAAAAGACACCTAATAAATAGATGCCTCATGCTTTGCTATCAATTTTTTAGAATGTTCATCAATCATTTTAGTTCTTTGGTCAATTCGTTTCTTTATCTTTTCAACCTTATCAACAAATAATAAAGCTTTTTCTTTTGTTAATTGATTAGATTCCCGTAGTGCTTGAGATCGTTTATTAACTCCTGCAATTCTTTCACTATCTTTTTTGTTTTCTAGCATCATTCGTTTCGATTTCTTATCTAATACCATTATGACATGCCTATGGTTGCAAAGAGGACAACGCCAGTTCCTTATTTCAATACCAGGTTTATACAAATCATCTTGTACTTTTAGCTGCTTAGGAAATAATAAGCCGTCGCACTTGTCACATCTAGTTATTGTAAACTGCATGATCTACCTCCTAAATTAAAAAGACACCTCATTTTGAGATGTCTTTAATTATCTTCACTATTAATCTCTTTGTATTTTTCGAATCCACCTTCTAATGTCGCTTGTATATTAACTCCGTAAGATTCGATTTTTTCTAAGTCACTTGGTAACAAACTTGGTGAATGTTCTTCCACAAGATTATAGGTCATAATAAATGCATGAGATTCATCTTTTGAATCAAGATTATTCTCGTACTTAGAAATATAACTATCTAGTTTATCCTGTTCTTCTTCTGTGAAATCTCTTCCTTCTTCACTTGCTCCTACAACTAAATCTCTAATTACTTCCGTATCTTCTGCAAATGATTCCCTTATTGTTTCATGATAAGCATTTGCACTACTACAAGCTGCTAAGAACAATAACAATATAAGAAATATAAATGCTTTCTTCATAATCCAACCCCCATATTAAATTATATGTTGGTTTAATTATCCAATACCGGAAGTTTTAATTCAATGATTAATTACTTACAACATATTTCTTTATATTTTTCTTTAATATTTTCTTTAGCGTTTTGACATTATATGAAGGAAAAATTTTTACTATACCCTACGTAGAGGACAGCACCGTACCCTACGTAGAGGACAGTGCTATACCCTACGTAGAGGACAGCTCACCTGTACCCTACGTAGAGGACATCTTATGTTTTGGTTATCGCTTCATATTTTTTCGATAATATAAATTTATCACCTATTTCAAGGAACGGAGCAACTTAATTTGGAAAAATTTTATTTTTATTTTATTCCTTTTTTGTTAATTATTTGGTATATTTAGAACATGCACATAAACCAAAAACATTAACCAAAAGGAGAAAGTTATGGCTACTAACATTGCTGAAGAGTACGGAATAAAGAATATAATTAATTATCTGCGCCGTTCTCGTAAGGATGAGGAACAAGAAAGAAAGACTGGCGAAGATACATTACACGCACAAAAGAAACTAATGGATAGAGTTTTAGCTGACTATGGTGTTCCTTATGATCAAGAACCAGAGATTGGATCCGGTGATAAAATTTCATCACGTCCGGTATTCCAACAAATCATTAAAGAAATTAAAAATGGGAAATATGATGCAATTGCTGTTAAAGAAATATCTCGGTTAGGTCGTGGATCGTACACAGATATGGGAATCATTTATGATTTAATCCAGGATAAACGATTAATGATAGTTACCCCTTGGAAAATATATGATCCTAGTAATCCAACTGATCTAAGACAAATACGCTTTGAGTTATTCATGTCTCGTGAAGAATATGAGACTGCTAGAGAACGTTTGAACGGAGGAAGATATAACGCTGCTATGGAAGGGAAATGGGTTGCAGGACGAGCTCCGTTCGGTTACACATACAATCCAGAAACAAAACATCT
>NZ_PREV01000013.1 GCF_002959965.1 Microbulbifer pacificus | reverse complement strand
AAGCCCCAACTACCATCGGCGCTGAAGAGCTTAACTTCTGTGTTCGGCATGGGAACAGGTGTGGCCTCTTCGCTATCGCTACCAGACTTTCGTATAATATGTAGTCCAAAAAAATAAGGACAAGTTATATTATATGCATTCCTTAGACAAAATGCAACACTTTTTTTAGGATTGTACCCTAAAAACTAAATAAGAGTAACGTGACATCATTCTAAGAACTTAGATAAGTCCTCGATCAATTAGTATCCGTCAGCTGCACGTGTCGCCACGCTTCCACCTCGGACCTATCAACCTCATCGTCTCTGAGGGATCTTACTCACTCGAAGTGATGGGAAGTTTCATCTTGAGGGGGGCTTCATGCTTAGATGCTTTCAGCACTTATCCTTTCCACACGTAGCTACCCAGCCATGCTCCTGGCGGAACAACTGGTACACCAGCGGTGTGTCCATCCCGGTCCTCTCGTACTAAGGACAGCTCCTCTCAAACTTCCAACGCCCACGACGGATAGGGACCGAACTGTCTCACGACGTTCTGAACCCAGCTCGCGTACCGCTTTAATGGGCGAACAGCCCAACCCTTGGGACCGACTACAGCCCCAGGATGCGATGAGCCGACATCGAGGTGCCAAACCTCCCCGTCGATGTGAACTCTTGGGGGAGATAAGCCTGTTATCCCCGGGGTAGCTTTTATCCGTTGAGCGATGGCCCTTCCATGCGGAACCACCGGATCACTAAGCCCGACTTTCGTCCCTGCTCGACTTGTAGGTCTCGCAGTCAAGCTCCCTTCTGCCTTTACACTCTACGAATGATTTCCAACCATTCTGAGGGAACCTTTGGGCGCCTCCGTTACTCTTTGGGAGGCGACCGCCCCAGTCAAACTGCCCGCCTGACACTGTCTCCGAACCGGATTACGGTCCTGGGTTAGAATGTTCATACAGCGAGGGTGGTATCCCACGGGTGCCTCCACGTAAGCTAGCGCTCACGCTTCAAAGGCTCCCACCTATCCTGTACAAGCTGCACAAACATTCAATATCAGGCTACAGTAAAGCTCCACGGGGTCTTTCCGTCCTGTCGCGGGTAATGCGCATCTTCACGCATAGTATAATTTCACCGGGTCTCTCGTTGAGACAGTGCCCAAGTCGTTGCACCTTTCGTGCGGGTCGGAACTTACCCGACAAGGAATTTCGCTACCTTAGGACCGTTATAGTTACGGCCGCCGTTTACTGGGGCTTCGGTTCAAAGCTTCGCTCCGAAGAGCTAACTCGTCCCCTTAACCTTCCAGCACCGGGCAGGTGTCAGCCCCTATACTTCGCCTTTCGGCTTCGCAGAGACCTGTGTTTTTGCTAAACAGTCGCTTGGGCCTATTCACTGCGGCTCCTCCTTAAAAGGAGCACCCCTTCTCCCGAAGTTACGGGGTCATTTTGCCGAGTTCCTTAACGAGAGTTCTCCCGCTCACCTTAGGATTCTCTCCTCGCCTACCTGTGTCGGTTTGCGGTACGGGCACCTATGATCTAACTAGAGGCTTTTCTTGGCAGTGTGAAATCCGGAACTTCGGTACTTTATTTCCCTCCCCATCACAGCTTGAAATTGCCAGACGGATTTGCCTATCTGACTTTCTCACTGCTTGGGCGCACACATCCATCGGTGCGCATTCCTTATCCTACTGCGTCCCCCCATCGCTCAAACAATCATGAGGTGGTACAGGAATATCTACCTGTTGTCCATCGCCTACGCCTGTCGGCCTCGGCTTAGGTCCCGACTAACCCTGAGAGGACGAGCCTTCCTCAGGAAACCTTAGGCATTCGGTGAAAGAGATTCTCACTCTTTTTTCGCTACTCATACCGGCATTCTCACTTCTAAGCGCTCCACCAGTCCTCACGGTCTGACTTCACAGCACTTAGAACGCTCTCCTACCATTGTTCGTAAGAACAATCCGCAGCTTCGGTGATACGTTTAGCCCCGGTACATTTTCGGCGCAGAGTCACTCGACCAGTGAGCTATTACGCACTCTTTAAATGGTGGCTGCTTCTAAGCCAACATCCTGGTTGTCTGGGCAACTCCACATCCTTTTCCACTTAACGTATACTTTGGGACCTTAGCTGGCGGTCTGGGCTGTTTCCCTTTCGACTATGAACCTTATCACCCATAGTCTGACTCCCAAGTTTAAGTAACTGGCATTCGGAGTTTGACTGAATTCGGTAACCCGGTAGGGGCCCCTAGTCCAATCAGTGCTCTACCTCCAGTACTCATCATCTTGAGGCTAGCCCTAAAGCTATTTCGGAGAGAACCAGCTATCTCCGTGTTCGATTGGCATTTCACCCCTACCCACACCTCATCCCCGCATTTTTCAACATACGTGGGTTCGGGCCTCCAGTCAGTGTTACCTGACCTTCACCCTGGACATGGGTAGATCACACGGTTTCGGGTCTACGACCACATACTATATCGCCCTATTCAGACTCGCTTTCGCTGCGGCTCCGTGTCTTCCACTTAACCTTGCATGGGATCGTAACTCGCCGGTCCATTCTACAAAAGGTACGCCGTCACCCATTAACGGGCTTCGACTACTTGTAGGCACACGGTTTCAGGTTCTATTTCACTCCCCTTCCGGGGTGCTTTTCACCTTTCCCTCACGGTACTGGTTCACTATCGGTCACTAGGGAGTATTTAGCCTTGGGAGATGGTCCTCCCGGATTCCGACGGAATTCCACGTGTTCCGCCGTACTCAGGATACACTCCGGAGGAAATTCTTTTTCAATTACAGGGCTGTTACCTTCTTCGGCTGACCTTTCCAGATCGATTCATTTAAAGAATTTCTTTGTAACTCCAAAGGAGTGTCCTACAACCCCAGAAAGCAAGCTTTCTGGTTTGGGCTCTTTCCGTTTCGCTCGCCGCTACTCAGGAAATCGAGGTTTCTTTCTCTTCCTCCAGGTACTGAGATGTTTCAGTTCCCCGGGTCTGCTCCCTATACCCTATGTATTGAGGTATAGGTACTGCTCCATTACGAACAGTGGGTTTCCCCATTCGGAAATCCCCGGATCAAAGTTTACTTACAACTCCCCGAGGCATATCGGTGTTAGTCCCGTCCTTCTTCAGCTCCTAGTGCCAAGGCATCCACCGTGCGCCCTTATTCACTTAACTAAGTTGTTATTTCAGTAAATAAGCGTGCTAATTTAATAGCCTTGTTTCAATCCAGCTTCAGCTCCTAGTGACTAGTGTAACTTCCTTCTCCTCCGTACGATAAGTCAACATCGATTCACATACGTTCATCGTGTTTTCTTTATCTCCTTCGGTTCAGTCCAGTTCATACGTCACTGTACAGTCGCTTCAGCTTTCTATTTTTTGATGTCGTTGTTACTCTTATTTAGTTTTCAAGGTACAAACTACCACACGGATGTGGTGGCTTCTGTGTTGTCACATGGACGTGACGTTCTTAACAGAAGTTCATTAATTTGAGAGATTGCTCTCTCAAAACTGAACCAAACAACCAAGTACGATTCCGTAATAATCCTTAGAAAGGAGGTGATCCAGCCGCACCTTCCGATACGGCTACCTTGTTACGACTTCACCCCAATCATTAGTCCCACCTTCGGCGGCTGGCTCCAAAAGGTTACCTCACCGACTTCGGGTGTTACCAACTCTCGTGGTGTGACGGGCGGTGTGTACAAGGCCCGGGAACGTATTCACCGCGGCATGCTGATCCGCGATTACTAGCGATTCCGGCTTCATGTAGGCGAGTTGCAGCCTACAATCCGAACTGAGAATGGTTTTGTGGGATTTGCTTGACCTCGCGGGTTCGCTTCCCTTTGTTCCATCCATTGTAGCACGTGTGTAGCCCAGGTCATAAGGGGCATGATGATTTGACGTCGTCCCCACCTTCCTCCGGTTTGTCACCGGCAGTCACCTTAGAGTGCCCAACTGAATGCTGGCAACTAAGATCAAGGGTTGCGCTCGTTGCGGGACTTAACCCAACATCTCACGACACGAGCTGACGACAACCATGCACCACCTGTCACTCTGTCCCCGAAGGGAAAACTCTATCTCTAGAGTGTTCAGAGGATGTCAAGACCTGGTAAGGTTCTTCGCGTTGCTTCGAATTAAACCACATGCTCCACCGCTTGTGCGGGCCCCCGTCAATTCTTTTGAGTTTCAGCCTTGCGGCCGTACTCCCCAGGCGGAGTGCTTAATGCGTTAACTTCAGCACTAAGGGGCGGAAACCCCCTAACACCTAGCACTCATCGTTTACGGCGTGGACTACCAGGGTATCTAATCCTGTTCGCTCCCCACGCTTTCGCTCCTCAGCGTCAGTTACAGACCAGAGAGTCGCCTTCGCCACTGGTGTTCCTCCACATCTCTACGCATTTCACCGCTACACGTGGAATTCCACTCTCCTCTTCTGCACTCAAGTTCCCCAGTTTCCAATGCACGTTTACGGTTGAGCCGTAAGATTTCACATCAGACTTAAAGAACCGCCTGCGAGCGCTTTACGCCCAATAATTCCGGACAACGCTTGCCACCTACGTATTACCGCGGCTGCTGGCACGTAGTTAGCCGTGGCTTTCTGGTTAGGTACCGTCAAGGTGCCATCAGTTACTATGGCACTTGTTCTTCCCTAACAACAGAGTTTTACGATCCGAAAACCTTCATCACTCACGCGGCGTTGCTCCGTCAGACTTTCGTCCATTGCGGAAGATTCCCTACTGCTGCCTCCCGTAGGAGTCTGGGCCGTGTCTCAGTCCCAGTGTGGCCGATCACCCTCTCAGGTCGGCTACGCATCGTCGCCTTGGTAAGCCATTACCTTACCAACTAGCTAATGCGCCGCAGGCCCATCTGTAAGTGACAGCAAAAGCCGCCTTTCAACTTCTCATCAGGAGATGAAAAGTGTTATCCGGTATTAGCTCGCGTTTCCACGAGTTATCCCAGTCTTACAGGCAGGTTGCCTACGTGTTACTCACCCGTCCGCCGCTCATTCCATTATCGTCACCTCTAAAAGAGGATCAGATAACTTCCTGCGCTCGACTTGCATGTATTAGGCACGCCGCCAGCGTTCGTCCTGAGCCAAGATCAAACTCTCCATAAAAGTTGTGTTTCTTGTGCTTCAGAAGTCAACTTCTGACTTCATTTCTTTTAAGAAAAACGAGGTGTTTTTCTTCTTTCGTACTGGTTGTTTTGTTCAGTTTTCAAAGAGCAATTTCTGTGTCGCTCTCAAATTGCGACTTTATTAATTTA
>NZ_PREV01000012.1 GCF_002959965.1 Microbulbifer pacificus | reverse complement strand
CTCGCCATCCAATCAAGCATCAACTGAAGATGATACAGAACTTACTACCTACACAACAATTTATCCTGTTCAGTATGCTGCTGAAAGGATTGCCGGAGATACAGTATCGGTTGAAACCGTATACCCACCGGGAGTAGATGAGCATTCATATGAACTTACATCACAAGATATGACAAAAATCGTAGAAAGTGATGCGTTTATATATTTAGGCGCTGGGCTAGAAGCATTAGCGGAAACAGCTGCAGAGACGCTTTCCTCTCAAGAAGTTAAACTGATTGAAATTGGACAGCACAATGAACTGTTTGTGCCAACCGAAGAAGGGCGTGTGGATGAAGATAAACATGCTGGAGAATCGAATGATAGTGACCGACATGACGACGGTGAAGTGGATCCGCATATTTGGCTTGACCCTCTAAGAATGATAGAATTGTCGCAAATTATCAAAGAGGAACTTATTGCATTAAATCCGGATGAAGAGGCTACCTACAATGAAAACTTTGCAGCATTAGAAGCAGAATTAACCGCATTAGATCAAAATTTCAGCGATATATTAGGAGAAAAAGAGAAGAAACAAATTCTTGTATCTCATGCGGCTTTCGGATATTGGGAAGAACGCTACGACATAGAACAGATTTCAATAAAAGGACTATCATCAAGCAGTGAACCATCACAAAAAGAGTTAACGGAAATAATTGACCAAGCAGAAGAATCCAATTTAGATTATATCCTGTATGAACAAAACAGCTTGAACAGAATATCGGAAGTAATTCAAGAACAAATTGGTGCGGAATCCTTAACCATTCATAATTTGTCTGTTTTAACTGAAGAAGATATTGAGAATGATGAGGATTATTTTTACCTAATGAATTACAATTTGGATATACTTGTCAAAGCTACCCAATAACAAAAGAAAACCACCTACTTATGTATTTGTCTTAGGTCCACATGACATACTCATAAACAGGTGTGTTTTAGTTTAAACAATATTTATCAAATCTTACAAACGTTAGGAAAGTATAATCCTTTATCATTTCATCTTTACTGACGGGCACCTAATTCATAACGATAAAATATCGATAAAATATGAACCAGTGAGAATTTCCAGTTTCCTTTAAGTTTATAAGTAAAACTTTAAAATGGTCTACAAACATATCAGTAAAATAATACCCACGTTCGTTAAATTCGCTATAAAGATTGGTGAAACATAATGGTTCACCATTACCAGCTTCAAATATTTCAAATTCCCCTCTGTCTATTTTTACAAATTTACTTTGCACTATAAGGGGTCTCGTCAGGAAAATGCGGATTTACAACGCTAAGCACATTTCCGAGACGATTCCCCTATTTTTAACAACGTTAAGAAAGTTTCAAGGGTCTTAATGAATCTAGCGAGACCATTTTCTCCGATTTAAAATGGTATTCTCCAAGTAAATTAATATGTTCCCAACCTAGAGGTGACATATGGTGCAATAATTCTTCATTAAAACTACCTGACCGTTTTTGATATTCAACTGCTTTTGTTAGATGTAAAGTATTCCAAATACTAATGGCATTGATAATTATATTTAAAGCACTGGCTCTTTGAAGTTGGTGCTGTATTGTTCGTTCCCTAAGTTCTCCTTGTTTTCCAAAGAAAATAGCTCTTGCCAATCCATTCATAGCTTCTCCTTTATTCAATCCTCGTTGTATTTTTCTTCTTAGAGATTCATCTGAAATGTAATTCAGAATAAAGATTGTTTTTTCTATTCGACCCATTTCACGTAAGGCTGTAGCTAAGCTGTTTTGTCTTGAATAAGAACCTAATTTCCCCATAATAAGGGATGCTGAGACGGTTCCTTCTCTTATTGAATGGGCTAATCGCAAAACATCCTCATAATTTTCTTTAATAACCTTTGTATTTATTTGTCCACGTAAAATGGTTTCTAATTTTGGATACTCACTTGCATTATATATTGTAAATAATTTAGAATCCGATAAATCTCTTATTCTTGGAGCGAATTTAAAACCTAATAGATGAGTCAATCCAAAAATTTGATCAGTATAACCGGCTGTGTCTGTATAATGCTCTTCTATGTTTAAATCTGTTTCATGGTGCAATAAACCATCCAAAACCTGAATGGCATCCCTTGAGTTAGTATGAATAATCTTTGTGTAGTAAGATGTGAATTGATCACTTGTAAATCGATAAATAGTGGCTCCTTTACCGGTTCCATAATGGGGATTTGCATCTGCATGTAGTGATGAAACTCCTAGCTGCATTCTCATCCCATCCGATGAGGATGTTGTTCCATCACCCCAATAAGATGACAATTGTAGCTTGTGATGGAAATTTACTAATACAGCTTGAGCTTTATTCATTGCGTCTTCATACATGCGCCATTGAGACACATTGGCTAGTTGCTTATATGTAAGTCCCGGTGTGGCTTCAGCCATCTTACTCAATCCAATATTCATTCCCATACCTAAAAGGGCAGCCATGATAATAATCGTTTCTTCTTTATTTGGCTTTCGATTATTGGAAGCATGCGTGAATTGCTCATGAAATTCTGTTATATGGGCAACATCCATTAGTAGGTCGGTTAATTTTATTCTTGGTAGCATCTGATAAAGGCTTGCACTAAACTTTTTTGCCTCTTCTGGAACATCTTTTTCTAAGCGTGCGAGTGACAGCTTTCCTTTTTCAAGAGAAACCCCATCCAACTTGTTGTAATTGGAAGCTAACCACTTTAACCTTTCATTAAGGCTGCTGATTCTCTCCTTTATATAATCCTCGAATGCTAAACTAACTGATAATCTCGTATTCTCCCTCGTTTGATTCCATGTATCTTCCGAAAACAAATATTCCTCAAAATCTCTATATTGTTTGCTACCAATAATGGAAACATCTCCTGCCCGAACATGCTCCCGAAGTTCTGATAAAACAGCCATTTCATAGTAATGCCGATTTATTGTTG
>NZ_PREV01000011.1 GCF_002959965.1 Microbulbifer pacificus | reverse complement strand
CATGATGACCGGAATGGGCTCCTCCATGCTCCGAGTGAGTATGTCTATTTCCCTCACTTCCACTGTGTTCTTGATGTTCATGGTTATGGTGTTCATGCCCATGATGTTCGTTGTGATTATGATGAACGTGTCCTTGGTGCCCGTTCCCCTCCTGTTTACTTTGATGGTGCTCATGGCGATAGTGTTCATGACCCTCGTGTTTACTGTTCTTATTATCATGCTCTGCCATTAGTATCACTCCTCCATATAGATGCAGTTAAGAAGATTCCTCTTGATATGTTGTACAATAAGTTGTCTTCTTATCACAATCTTATCATACTATACCCCTGTAAGGTATTAATTAAACAAGAAAGATTGTTAAGAAATTGTGCAATTTCTATGGAGTTTATAGATATTGGTTTATTTGAGCAGTTAGTGGGAAACTTTATACTGTGTAACATCAAAAAATAATACTGATATAGGAGGTATTTTGCAAATGTCACATGAGCAACATCAAGAACTAATCCAGGCGTTACATGAATGTGCCGTAGCTTGTAATCATTGTTATGATGCATGTCTGAAAGAGGAAGATATCAAAATGATGGCTGAGTGCATCCGGTTGGACAGAGAGTGCGCTGATATTTGTTCTTATTTAGAACAGGCCTTATCAAGAAATACACCATTTGTTTCCGAATTAGCATCAGTTTGCGCTAAAATTTGCGAGGCATGTGGAAATGAATGCAAGAAGCATGACCATGACCATTGTCAAAAATGTGCGGATGCCTGCTTTAAATGTGCCGAAGCATGTAAAAATGTTGCTTAAAGGCTTCCATTATGTAGAAAAAAGCTGCTCAAGCGGGTTTACCTCCTTGAGCAGCTTTTTTAAAACTATTAGAATTTTATCATCCTATTTATGCCCCTACCCAAAAGATTTTAATACATCATCAATTAGAAACCTGTGAACAGAACTATGTGGATCTTGTTAACTTTTTATTGTGAAAATAGTTAATATGCCTAGCTTAAAATAATTTGCTACATAAAGGGAATCTTTATAAATAGAATATGACTAGGAGGTACCCAGTTTTGATGAATAGCATGATGATGGATAATATGATGTATGATTCAATGATCATAATGTGTATTTTAATGGGTATTGGGTTAATTATTTTTGTAGTAATTTTGGGATTGACAGTTTATCTTGTCGTTAGGTTCCTAATGAAGAAAATTAGAATTGAAGATCGACCACTTATGATATTAAAGGAAAGCTATGTAAAAGGAGAAATTAGTGAAGATGAATTTAAACGAAAAAGGAAATTTATCAAAGAACACAAAGAATAAGTTAATGCGTGGAAATGTTGGCTAAGTTCATACTCTCTCCTGGCGTTTTAAGATCATATCCTTTAGATAATCATGGATATAGTCACCATCCTATTTTGCTTCCAGTTCTATCACGTGTAGATACCGGGCTGACATGTCATGGGAATGCTTATTTGAATGTTAGCTCCTCATAGAACAACCTCTCATGCATTTTGTTTTATCAATATAAAAACTTACCTGCGTTGTAAGAGTTGTATCTTTCTTACTTATGCAAATATTACAGAAAAGGAAAAAGACAGGTTAACTGCCTTTTTGAGTAACTGTTTATCCAAATAAGATTCATTTATTAACCCACTTATACCCAATGCCCCAAACCGTTTTAAAATACTCATCGATGGGAAAACCAACCTGACGAATTTTTTCCCGTACATTTCTGACATGTGAGTCCACTGTTCGCCCCTCCGTTTCTGAATTGAGCCCCCATATCAAATCAATTAACTGATCCCTGGAAAAGACCAGTTCCGGATTTTTCATTAAAACTCCAAGCATGGAAAACTCTTTTGGTGTTAATTTAATCGGGTTATTTTTATAGGAAAGCACAAACCGATCTTCATTCCATAATAATCCATTTACTTCAATCTGACTGGCTGGTTTTATTCTCCGCAATAGTGCATCCATTCTCGCTACTAATTCCTCTTCATTAAAGGGTTTCGTAATATAATCATCTGCACCCAGTTTCAGTCCATTTACAATATCTTCCTTCTGTTCCCGAGCAGTGACCATAATAATTGGCACTTCTGAAAAACGCCTGATTTCCTTACAAAGCTCCCACCCGTTCATTTCCGGCATCATTATATCAAGCAGAATGATGTCAAACTCCTCTTCTTTTATATAGGACAGGGCCTCTTTAGCCCCCAGCGCTTTTTGACACAGATAATGATATGGCTTCAAATATAATGCCAATAAATCCAACATCCGTTTTTCATCATCGATTAATAAAACTTTATTCATGGGAATCACCTCTCTGCAGCGTCATGATAAAACTGGTCCCTTCGCCCAGTTTACTTCTAACTTTAATCGTACCACCATGGAACTCCACGATTTCTTTTGCAATAGCTAATCCCAACCCAGTTCCACCACTGAGTCTAGATCTGGATTTTTCCACACGGTATAAACGTTCAAATATATAAGGAAGGTCTTCTTCGGGAATCCCTTCGCCTTCATCCGAAATCATCGTTATAATATCACGTTTATTTTGAGATACTTCCAAGGAAATTCGCTTCCCTTGAGAGGTATGTTTTTTTGCATTATCCAATATATTCAATAGCACTTGTTGAATTCTTTCAGGGTCAATATGTGCATTGATATGGCTTGGACAGCGAACGGAAAATGTGATGTTCTTTTCTTCAAGTGCGGGTCGGATGCGTTCGGTAATCGTATGGATTAGGTTTCCAAACACGACATTCTCTTTATTTATAATGAACCTATTCTGATCCATTTTTGCCAGTTCAAACAAATTTTTAACTAGTACCACCAATTGTTCGGTCTCTTCCCGAATAATTTCAATATACTCATTTCTCTCGTTACCTGATATGTCACCTCGGCTAATTATATCCGCATATCCTTTCAGATAGGTTAGCGGGGTCCGGAGTTCATGCGAAATGCTGGCCAAAAATTCATTCCTCTCATTTTTCAATCGCTCTAAGTCATCCGATAACGTCGTAATTGAAGCTGCCAATTCCCCCAGTTCATCTCTGCGATCGGTATGTAGCTCTACCTTATGTC
>NZ_PREV01000010.1 GCF_002959965.1 Microbulbifer pacificus | reverse complement strand
AGAAACGTGGAGTGAACTGAAGGCTTAAATAGTTATCGGTTTCTGTTAGTAGTTGTAAATCCGTTGAATACACCCTAATAGGTTGCATATTATCGCCATCTTCCCTTTGCATAAAGCATAGTTGTATATGCAGCAGAACTATTATATACTCCCATTGCGGATACACTTGCCTGTGTAGTATCAATGGTTGATACGGTCACCCATCTGTCAAAAGAACGGATATCCCCCATAACTACTAAATCACTTGTAGAAGCAAACTCTTTTGGATATGTCCACTGCCTAGGATCTGAACGATATAATGCTCCTACAGAAGTCGATGTTTGCAAGCTAAAAGGATTCCCCCAACATTCTTGTACACCATTTGAATATCGAACATACTCCCCGTTAGAATTAGAACCTTGTTCAACAATGATTTGGTTCTCTTGCCATTGCCCCCACTCAATATTAGAAGAAACAGCATTATTCGCTCTTTTAAACTCACCATATATTTCATAATTATTGTTCCAATCCCAAGCGAAAAGAGTTACAGTCTGGACACCTGTATTTGTACGATTTCCTATAGTGTGAACATAAGCACGTAATGACTCTAAACTTCTTCCGTACTTTCCAGGGTTTATACCAATTGAATCTAACCATCCTTGAAATATATCCGCTTGATCTCGTCCACTCATATAAAATTGAGAAATACCTTCCGAATAATCTTCTGGTCTAGCAGTTACAGGCTTTATATCAACCGTATTTATCTGGTCTCCTACTCTTCTTGCTACTTGAACACGACCACAAACTCTGTTATCCCCTCGTTCATCCGTTATTTGTGAACTATCAATATAGGATTTACCAGCAGTAATTCGTACTTGGGCTAATGATATTTCATAAACATAATTATTTCTGGTCAATGCTGGCGGAGTTGGATTACTCGATGTTTCTCCTTTTTTAACAAAAGCTTTTATATTTCTTTCTTCTATATCCCTATTCAACCTCAATACTATTCGGTCAATACGATCATTTGTTGCATCTGCCGGATCATGTACTAAGGTTAGGCTTGTTGTATTTGTATACTCATGACCTTCTATAAACCCCGCTCCTGGAGCAACAATAATATTCGTAGTATTTTCAGCAGATACTTCTAACCCTTCGAAGAAACCATTCCCTAATACATTTTGAAAAAACTGTGCAAAATCTTCTGCTTGATAGGTTCTTTCATCTCCGGTCACGCTATTAAAAAAACGTGATAATTCAGCCATAAAATCACTCCTTTCCAAATAAAAAAGCATTCAATAACTTGAATGTTTACATCCCTACATATTGGTTATGCCAACTAATAGCAGCAATTGCTTCCGCTAATCCTTCATCAGCTCGGTATCGTATTTCATTCTTACCAACTTCTAACTCCCAAAAGTCACTATTATGATCGAGATACCCCATCGCTCTAATAATTTGATTACCTTTATATATTTCAACACGTTTATGTTGCCTTGAAGTGTCAATATAAAGTATCTCTTCCGGTGATAATGTAGTATTAACTGTTATATGCTTACCTGTCGTACGGTTTTCTATCATTGGTTTACTTATTGGACCTTGAATACTTATAGTAACTGGAGTACTTGTATCCCCATCATTATGCAAGGTGGTAACATCTCCTTCTATCCCAAATTGAACAGGGAATGTAAAAGGGAAAGTAAATTTACCTTCATAGGCTCGTAATGCCCTGGATACTTCCTGTGGATCTCTCCAATATGGGTCTGGGCATTTCCAGGTAATAAGAAACTTCTGCCATACGTCACGACCTCTTTCCGGAAAAGAAGGTGAACCATCTAACACACCAAATATTTCTTTTGTATCTCCGTCAAGTTCTAACGTTATTTTTCCTAATCCTAACTTAGGATTACACACTCTTAAAATGTATTTTCTATAAGCCTTCATTTCTCTTAAATCTGTTTTTAAAATGGATCCTTCTAAATCTATAAACCTCGGTTGTAGAATTACATCGAGGTGTGTTTCCCCGTCTTGATATGGTGACTTTTGTCCTTGTAAATCTGCATCAACTTCACCAATCCCCGTTAATGATTCAATGAGTATAGGAGATAGATAAAAAACAATTCTTTCTCCTCTAGCATTCTCATACGTTAATCGTCTCAATATCTATCCCCTCCATTCCATTGCTAACTCACGACTAGCTTGTTTCTGTTTTCTTGCAATCTCAGCTGGACTAGATTCCGTTGAATGGAAATGCAACTCTTGATTAACCTCTATAGGCTTTGCTCCATTCATATTTTGCATAAGTTTATCAATCTTTTGTTCCAATCTTGAATCGCCACCAAAAGTATTGCTTTGATCTTTTTTTCCTAATAAAGCTAGTAACTTAGTAAAATCAGTACGAACATTGACCGGTTCAAGCATTTGTTCCCATCCATCGGTACCATTAGCATATTTAGGCATTGATTTCATCAAGCTTTTTGTTTTAAAGGCTGGTAATACTTGCGTGCCTTTAGGTAAATCCGGATAAATGGTAGGCTTGTCAGCACTTAAAAACATCTTACCGTTAGGCAATGTTACTAACTCACTCCCAGCGTTAAATCCAACACCATCACCTAATAAAGCATTCCCTCCTGGATGTCCAGATGCAGGCGTTCCGGTTGCCCATGGGGTAAACTTACTAATGAAATTGACAACTTTATCTACTGGAGAACTTGCTTTTTTATTTAGATCATCTATAGTTCCATTGTCTTTCGCTCGAACAGGTTTAAAAACTCCAAGTCTAGCAGCAACATCTATTGCACTAATTGTTCCATTATCTTTTGCATTGATATTTTTATCTACATCTTTTCCTGCTTCTTTGGTTCGTTCTTTCTCTTTACCTATACCAATTGATGTTTTAGTATTATTATTATCAATTTGCGCTCCTTGCTTTTCTAGGGCATCTCGACCAAAATTAATTTGATCTTTTACATCATCCCAAAGACCAGCCTCTCTTAATGTTTGTTCAATGACGTTATCATTATTAATGATTTTTTGATCTAACTCTCGTACTTGTTCCATTATTTCTTGCTTATTCGCGCCTTCTTGTTTCCAGTTCTCCATCAGTTGTTCGCGTTCTTCGAGACGTTTTTCATTTTTCTTTTTGAGTTGATCAAGAATATTCCCTTCTTCAACTTTTATATCAGAAGTCTTAGCATGATTAGTGATTAACTGTTGTTGTTCTTGGCTTAAATAATCTAACTTGGTATTAATTAAAGAATTTAAGTCATTGTATAAAC
>NZ_PREV01000009.1 GCF_002959965.1 Microbulbifer pacificus | reverse complement strand
GTCATCTGATAGGTCACTTATATTGCCTAACAAATTCTCACGAGTAACTCTTATTTCCTCATCCGTGTAATCCTTCGCCTGTTGATTTAATAAATCCCTAGCGTTCTCGCTAATCTGGTCAAAATCCACACCATTTTCACCAATAATATCGCTTATATGATGGAGTTCCCTCA
Source organism: Microbulbifer pacificus (assembly GCF_002959965.1). NCBI lineage: Bacteria > Pseudomonadati > Pseudomonadota > Gammaproteobacteria > Cellvibrionales > Microbulbiferaceae > Microbulbifer > Microbulbifer pacificus. Next base: position 3,480 of record NZ_PREV01000009.1, on the reverse strand, counting down.
TTCTTTCGGCTAGTTCGGGACCAAATAAAATGTCCTCGCTAACAATACGGTGAGTGCCAGCTTCTACCTGTACAGACCAATCACTAGGAGTACCATGAAAATTTACTGCACGTACTCGGTAATACCATACTTCATTTGTCCCAACCGCATGAGAAAAAGCACTGACTTGACCTCTCCATAATAAATGTTGGCTATCGGGTATAAAACCATCTATACGACTACCGTACACCTCATAATGCTTGATAAATAATTCATCCGCATATGTCCAGTACAGTTGAATAACTTCCATACCCGCATGTGCTTCAAGGTTAATTGGTGTACTTGGTTTTCGATTAGGATAACTATCCTCAGTCACTTGACTGTTAGGTGGTCTTCTCTTAATGCTTTCTACCTCTTTTTCAAGGTCATCTAGTCGGTTGTCGTTAAAATCCAGAAACTGTCCCATTTCAACAACCATTGTGCTATCTGGATCCAGTAGGTCATATTCCAAAGCAATAATACGAGTCTGTATTTCTATCGGTTTAGAAAACTTACGGTCAATTGCTGTGGCAGTATCACCAAGACTTACTTCATCGTCAAATAGTTCAACAGATAAACGATAATTAACCTCTACTTGGCTGGCTACTTCCTGTAAATGATGCCATGTTGCTTTTAATAGTTCATCCGGGTCCTCATAATCTTGATTGCTGTAAATACCATAACGATGTTTCATACCATCTTCTAGACCATATTTAGCAAGAGCATCTGGACTACCTACCCATCGTTGCCCTTTTGGTTTATCTACAGGATCACCATTAGATACTTTCCATTCCACATCTGCAAAGCCTATATACCGTGTATAACCGCCTGTTTCTTGTCCTTCATCATCTTCATATGGCAATGAAGCACCACGACCATATAAGGCAGTCTTAGGATATGATAATACGGTACGACCAATCTCATTAATGTTATGATCTATTTCAAATCGTTGCCCAGTTTCTTTTCCTAATCGTTGGATTATCTTAATCTTAAAAGCAGTGATTTCATTCGTTTCCTCATCAAACTCAACTACATCTTTAAACTCACCGCCCCAAGTGGATAATATATCCCATATAGCTTCTACACTGGTTATATAGTAAAAGTTAGTAGTAGCATTACCAAGTTCGACTTCTACACTCCCCTGCCAACGAGTACCTTCGAGTGCAGCATCTAAAGCTATATTTGCGGTACGTTCAACAAAACGTCTATCTACTACAACATGATCATTTAACTCAGCTAGAAAAGCAGGTTCACAGGTTGCGGTTGTAGTATGGTTATCCATAGTTCCAGTATCATCCAACTCACGAATTACCATCATGCGCCAATCGCCTTCTCTATCTTTAAATACAACCTTGTTTTCATCTTTAACATGCTTTGCTAATGCATGATCAGCTTCGATGGTAAATTTAAAAGGCTCATTAGCTACACTGTTCTTTTCTTCTCGAAAATGTGTACTAACAAGCCCTGTATCTTCTGACAGTATGGTCAATAGTTGTTCGTATTGACTAAAAATATATAACTCTGACATTTATTTCCTCCTTTCTAGTAGGATTTTCTCAAATTATGCTTTAATAATATCTTTCATCATAAATTAAGTTACATTCGTGACTTACACTAATTTCAATCTCTCCCGGTTCCAACATCTCATAATTACTTTTCATTCGTACCGCATGTCGTAAATCCTCACCATTAAGCCATACCTCACGACCTTCGTATTTAATCGTCAGCCTATCACCTTCGATAAAGTTATATCCTAGTAACAGATACAATCCTTTATTTGTCTGTAGCTCAAATTTATCCGTAGCGCTGGTAAACACTACTTCAACTATCCAAGGTGTTTCGTCTTGTCCAGTAATAGTGTGAGTTGTTGGAGTAGTAGTGACTTGGATTGTTTTTTGTTCTCCGTATCTATGGCCATCTGGCAAATAAAAATAAATATAGCCCGTTGCATAATAGGGTGTTTTCTCGTCCAACTCCATACCTTCGTAATATGCTAGATAATACCTATTGGGAGTGTCTTTAAAAACTAGTTTTTTGGCTTCATCTTTAATTAGCCAATCAGACATTTCCTCTTTCAATTCTTCAATTCTTTTTTTACTTGATATTCTAATAGGAACAGGAAGTTCAATATTAGTAAATCGTTTGCTCTTAACCCTAGAACCGCCTTTTCTTTGTTCAATAGAATCAAATGCAATCGGTGGGGAAGGTGGTCTAAATAGTTCTTTACGGACTCTTATATAGTCTTTTTCGACATCATTAAATATCATGCTCGACCACCTCCTAGTTTAGGTCTACGAACCTGTCTATTGCTTGATCTACCTTGCAATTGGCTTACATCATCCACAATTTCCCTAGCAATTTGTTTTGTACCTACATAAACGTTTATAATGGCTGGTTGTTTTGGTTGTTGGTCATTGCTACCATTAGAAACGTTTGTTTGTGGTATTTGTATACCTCTTATAGCATTAGTCATTTGATCTCCAAAATTTCCATTAGTAGCCATTTTATGGGTTCCTAAAGCTACTTCTGGTGATACAGGCTTAATCATATTCTTAGATAGTTTTTGCATCTCTTGATAGGCTAATTTGGCGTTTTCTCGAATACCTAAAGCTAAACCGGATGGTATATGTTTACCAACATCATCACGCATCTTTCTAGATGGCGAATGTATTCTTAATGCTCTTTGCATGGTCCTTGCTACATTATTAGCTATATTTCTAGCTGTTGACATTACACGTCCAGTACCAGCATGTAGACCGGAATTAAGACCTGCCATTGCGTTAATGCCTACTGAATAAAATCGGCTATTTAGTCCGTTATAAGGTCGTAGCATTTGTGTGGATATTTTTTGCATTTCTCGTACATTCAAATTACCGCCATGACTTAATCGCATTAGCATATTACGCATAGCGATTTGAGTTATTTGTGGTAATCTTTGTAATGACCTTTCCATTGTTCTAATAGATCGATTTTGACTATTGATAATTAGATTAAAGTTTCTATCTGTTTCCCTCAGCATGGATGAAAACATGCTAATTACTGAATTTAATACATTCGATTCACCATCATTGATACCATTCATTACGCCATCAGCTAAGAATCTACCAAGTCGAGTAAATACTCTTGATGGGCTGTTTATTTCTGCTTCTTTTCGGAATGCATCAATTGCATAAATAGCTAGTGATCCAGAGGCAGATGATACTTGATCTGAGTTTTCCTTAATACCCTGTGCTGTTCCGTCTGATATAGATGCACCTTTACCGTAGAAGTTCGCATTGTTTATTGCTGCGTCAGTTTCTGAGCTCGCCCAGTTAATTAAATCTACGGCTGAACTAGTAACTTTGTCTTTTCCATCACTGATAGCTTCTGCTGCATCAGACGGCAATACACCAAACAAACTATAAAAATCTGCTGCTTCAATCGCTTCTGCGGTAGTCATAGCACCATCTTCAACCATGCTTA
>NZ_PREV01000008.1 GCF_002959965.1 Microbulbifer pacificus | reverse complement strand
GTATCAATCCATTCATTGATTAGCTTGGATACTTCTTCATGTAAATCTAGTTCTCTAACATAACCGTCTGCTAATGCCCTTATATACCTCGTTGGATATTTATTTGCATATTCTTTTAGTACAAGCGCATTAGGATCCTCTGTTCTAACAGAAGGGAAAGACATTAACATTAGATTGATTGAGTCTTGTGTCATTGTGTGCCATATCTTATCAAAATGATCGAACGCATCAGCAACGTTTGAAGGAACTCTTATTTTCATCTATACAACCTCCAATCTGTAATGTTTATCTTTTATAAACCCTTTGGCCATTAAAGCTTTTTCCGTTGTCAATTGCGCCAAAGTAGGCATATTATTACTACTGCTTAAATGCGTTAGATAGATTTGTTCGCCTTTGCCCTGGATCAATTCTGTTAAAGCTGCAGCTGTTTGTTGATTAGATAAATGCCCTACATGAGACAAAACCCTTGTCTTAACACTTATTGGATAGTTAGACGCTTCAACCATTCGCGGTTCGTGGTTGCTTTCTATGATGTAGACATCCGAATTCTTCATATATTTCAATATATCTTCTTCAACTTTCCCAGTATCTAAGCAAATGGACACTTTAAAATCAGTTTTATAGCTTGTAACTGTATAACCTAGTGGTTGGTGTGCATCATGATGTACTTGAAAAGGAACGACAACAAAATCTTCTGAAGCACCAAACACTCCACCAATACCAATTTTATTTACCAGGTCATTTTCTACTCCTTGAATGTCCTTCCATTCATTTTCCCCTGCGTAAACAGGAATCTTATATTTGTTAGCCAATGGCAATCCTTTTGTATGATCCTTGTGAGCGTGTGTGATAAACATTGCTTCAATTTTATTTGGTGTTATACCGACTTCAAGAAGTCTTTTCTCTATCTTAGTTTTGGCTATACCTGCATCTATGAGAATAGTAGATTCTCCACTTGTTAAAGCAATGCAATTACCACTAGATCCGGAAGCAAGGATATTAACTTTCAATAGAGAACACTTCTCTCTTTGTCGGATTCAATTGTTGAACAAAGTTAGCAACATAACCATCAAGTTTGTACACCATAACGCAATCCCTATCTCTTCCCATCCTTAAAGCAATCAAGCTATCATCACCATTTCTATAAGTTTCTAATAAGGGATTACTATTAAATTCCTTTTTAGCTTCTTCAACAAATTCAAGGTGTTCCTTAGATATTTGAGTCATCTTTTCCCCTCCAATTCCTCCTGGCACCGCGGGCAAATAGTCAGCCCGCGATAGTAGTAATCATTACCAGGATTCATTTCCATATCGCACAATTCACATTCCTTATTCCGGTCAATAATTACGACCTTCGCAACATAATTTAAATAAGGATTGAACATATTCTTTATTCCAGTTCATCATCATTTGATGTTGGTTTGTTTTCTTCAAAATCAATATGCATGTCCAAGATTTCAACAAGACCAATCAATTCTGATTCAGTAGCCGGATCACTTAAACTAATGTTGTTATCTTGAAGGTACTTGTTAATTTTTGGATTAGTAGTAATACCTAATTTCTTGAATTTTTTCTTCATATCGCTTCTTAAAGTAGCAATGCGCTGTTCTTCAGTTGGCTCTTCGGTTGTTGTTTCTTCCGTTGTTCCTTCTAATACATCTTCATTAGGTGTAATGTCTTTGCGTTCTCTTTGGTATCCTGGAACATTATTATTTTGATCTACTGTTTGATCATCAAATTCCAATCCGAATTGACCTTTTAAAGCACGTCTAAGCACATGCTTTTTGAACATATCGCCAAAATAATTAGTCCACATTGTTTTCTGCATTCCAATGTTCGATTTTTCTAAGTGGGATACTTCATCACGCTCCATGAAAACAGGGAAAGGAATTACACCTTCTCTATAAGCTATCGCATAGGCAGCAATTACTTTACCTCTTGGAAATGTAATCTTGTGATCTTCAACAATCATAAAAGATCGCCCTTTATCATCTGTTTTTCTGCTAACTACTACCTCATCGTTTTCATGAACTAGCTGAACATCATATCCTAAATAACCTTCTGCCTCTTTTGCTTTACGAACATAGAAGTCATACCCATATTGAATAGTTAATTGACCTTGTCTTACTGTTGGATAAATCTCATTAAGAACTGGATTTGCTCCGCTTGATTTAGCGATGGACATAAATAATTTGAACTGGGAATCATCACAACCTTTACCGATTGTTTCCCGAATTGTATTTACATCCTGGGTTGATAGTTCTCCAAAAGCCATACCTTGATATACTTGTAAATTATTGTTTGTCATTATTTATTTCCTCCTCATTATCGAATTCGATTATAGTTTTAGTAATCTTAATTACTTTTAGATCAAAGTCAGATTCTAATATGCTATTAATTACATCTTGATTAACTTTGTTGTATGAAAACTTATCGGCACTTTCTTTATATGGTGTAAAAGTAAGGTGTCTCAGACCATCACCGCCAAAAGTTCTATTGCTTACATACCAACCTGTTGTGCTTTCTTGGATTATGAAAAAATCCTCTGTTTTAGTTTTGCCGTTTTCTAAATTCAAGTCATTCATCCCCCTCAATTGTTAATTCTTTACCAGCAACAACCCTACTAATAATCAATTGCCCGCTAGGTTCTTTAAATTTTGTAATGGATTCCGCATTATCCACAAATACCGGAGCAATGATATTACTTTGTTCTGAAAGCACTTCTCTAAGTTCTAAGCCGGCTCTAATTGATTCAGATAAGGACAATTTCTTGTATCCTTTACCATCCATTTCGATCTCGAACGTTGGCTTGATTTCTCCATTTTTTAATTCATCAAATAGATTAATAGATAGAGTGGTAAGCAAGGCTTGTACTTTTTCAGCCTGTAATTCAGCTTCTTTTGCTCTAAAATCTTTGATGCTATCCAGGATAAATATTGATTCATTAAGTGACTGAAGAACTTCACCTTCTGTTTTTTCTGCTTCCTTAATCATTTCTTGGATAGATTCCAGTTGATTATGCTTGTTGATCTCTGCTTCAAGTGGTGCAATTTTATCTTGGTTTTCACGAGCAATGGCTTGTTGTTCAGATACATCAATGTATTCCAGGCTTTTTAGTTCTTCTTCAAGCTCTTTCCGTTGAGTAACAACCTGATTATATTGCTCTTTAAAATCTGCCATTCTTTTTTGCTTATCTTCTTCAACTGCCTTAACAGCATCATCTTTTAATGGTTGTTTACATGTTCTGCAATGCTCTTCAATCTCTTCATTTTTTAAGATTTTCCAATGCTCTTGCATATGATCACGTTCATCCATCAATCGTTTAATCTGAGATTGTAATTTATTAATTTCTGAGTTGTTCTCCCAGGAATCTTCAATAACCTTTTCAGCTGCATCACGTTTCTTCTTGAAGATATTCAATTCAGTTCGTAATGAAGGAAGCGGAACAAGGTGTTCATAATCCTCTAATTGCTCTTTTAAAGTCCTAGTTCGACTTTGTGCAGCAATGTGTTCTTTGTTCTTTTTATTTTTATTGTCTTTATGAAGCTTTTCTAAATCATCAAGAGAATACTTTTTAATTAATTCTGCTAGTTTAATAGATTGTGCTTCTGGTAATACTTTTAATACTTCTTTGTTCGATGGTGCCGTTACATATTGCAATATCATTTCTCTTTGCTCTGTCCATTTCAAGGTAAAGAAGTAATCCGGATTGAATAGAGACATAAACAAATCTTTTTCAAATAGTTCACCTAGAATTTCATTAAATTCTGTTGCCTTGCTAGGCACTTCGTTGATGTAGTATTTTGCTTTATTAGCATTTAATTCACGACCCAATAAAAGTTCTTTACCATCAACATTTAACAAAAGTGAAACTAAAGTCTCATCATGTTCGTAGGTAATTGGTGTAGGATCTAATTTGCTACCTACCGTATCAATGCCGTATAATAACCATGTAATAGCTTCAAATAGAGAAGACTTACCTTTTGCATTGTCACCAGTGATCTTAGTTACCTCGCCAAAGTTAACAGTAAGATCCTGGTGGCTTTTAAAATTTTTGAGTGTTAATTCTTTAAAAATGATTTGCATTAATATTTCTCCTTTCTAAAAATAATTAGTACATCTGATACCCATTCGCCTTCAGTAGCTGCAGTAGTAAATTTCATTTCTAATACTTCTTTGTTTGGATTCTCTGCTAACCACTTATTTACATCGTTTGTTACATCACAGTCAGTTATCTGTTTAACTTCTAGACTTGAAGCAACTCCTAATTCTTCTTTCAGTGTTCTCACCCCCTTTAAGGCTATTTTTTTAATCGAATTACATTTAATGGTTCTGGATAGATGCCTTCATTTAGATTCGCTAATGGGTACTGTTCTTTTAAAGTTCTAAAACAATCAGCTTCAGCACCTTCTGCATAAATCTTTCCAGTAACAACACCCACTATTTGTATTGGAGTCCTATCAAAGAAAAAGTTTATTTCGGACAACCGTTTCACCCCCTTTCAAGAAATAGAATCAACACGGCCACGAATACTAAAGGTGCTGCGTATATCACATAGAACTTAATTTCATCAACCAAGGAAATTTCTTCATCTTCATCAACTAAAAAGTAATTAATGATTTTTCTTCTCAAAAGTAATTCCTCCTAGTTTCAACCGCCTTGTTTTCACTTTGTACTTTCTTTAAGTAAAGTTCATTTAGCTTACCTACTGACTTTAAAATTTCTTCCCCCATTTCATTCGCGTTATGAAATTCATAATCTCTTGTTTGGGATAAAACTTGGATGCAATTCTGCTGTAGCTTTATATACTCCTCCATTACGGTAAAACAATCTTCCGGAAGAAAATTATTAAATATGTCATTTTTAACCGAAAGATAATTATTAGTTATATCTTTTTTAACCAATTCATCCACCTC
>NZ_PREV01000007.1 GCF_002959965.1 Microbulbifer pacificus | reverse complement strand
CCCTGACTCTATCAACCTAAAACAATTGTAATCTTACTTTTGTATTTACTATTGCAGTTACATTTGTATATGTTATGCAGCACCGCTTGTACAACTTTCCCAAAAACTTGTGAAAGGTTCGTATTAATTTGTGAAAGAGTGGCAAGACTGGTTTTAAAAAAGGAGATTCATTATGTTTGGAATAGGTAAAAAAAGAACTGATCTTGGTCGTTGGTTAGATAAGAATGGATATTCGCAAGAAGAACTTGTTGAAGAATCCGGAGTGAGTCGTAATACAATAAGCAAGGCATGTTCTGATAGTAATTATTATCCTAGTATTAAAGTAATGAAAAAGATTTTGAAGGCAGTTAGGGAAGTGGATCCTGAATTAACTATAGATGATTTTTGGGAGGTGTAATGGTTATAATGTGCATGAGGTGATTTAATGGATGAGCTTGTACTAAAATATATTTGCATGCCAATGGCCATAGCTACACTGAAACACAACGAAAAATTATACGATCAAGATAAATTTAAAATCGTACCTCCTTATTTAGATTTGCATGATTCACTTATTAAAGCTATTGAAAAAGACTTTTTTGAATTAAAACGTGAGGTAATTCAAGATCATCATTTAAACATTAAAAAACACTCTACAGGTAAATATGTGGTTAATGGTGAAATTATGGAGTTTACTTCTGAAGAATTAAGAGAAGGAACAAAGAAGGTTATTCAGTCTTATATGTATGGTGAAAATATGATTGAGATTGAACATAAGGATATACCTTTAGAAACGAGGTATATACCACCGGGTGTGGATAGTGAGGATAATAGATAAAAAAGACCCACTAAAAATAGTGGGCTGAAAAAATATTTGTTAGAAACATATTACTTCTATTCTGATAATAAGTAAAGGTGTTATTATCAAATTAAATAGGAATGAGGTGAATAAAATGAATGACCCAAACCCTCCTGCGACATAAATAAATTAAGCCCCCACTAGGAGGGCTTTTTGTTTTAAAACGTACTCGCATTTAATCTACGTTGTAATTCTTTAACTACAGTAGATGGACGGCTGAGCTTCTTATCATAAGGTGTTCCAAGATGTTTTTGTAAAGCACCGATTGTGTTAGGTCCTAATAATCCGTCTTGCTTGGAACCTACTTTTCCTTGCAGTGCCTTTACAACCATACTTCCCTTTTTACCATTTCCGAAATCAATCGTAGTACCATAGAAAGCATTGGTGATGCTATTGCTTAACTGGTCACTTATGATACCGTCTTGTGTAGTTCCTAGTGCTTTTTGTAATGCGGTAGTAGTAGAGTTACCCCACTTACCATCAACCGTAAGATTAGCCTTATTTGAGCTTGTCTTACTTGGTTTAGTCTGTGGTTTAGGTGCAGGGCTCACACTTTCACCATTCAATCTAGATCGTACTGTATTCATATTAATACCTGGGCAACTAGTATTTGTTCCGCTAAATTCATTATGCCCTTGTACATCCGATACTCTCAATCTGAATAATGCTATTGCAGCCTTAGCACGTTCCTCAAATGCTTTTTCCTGTGCATCAGTAAAGCTACCATTGCCAACAAGGCATATATGATACGTGTTTTGATTGTGGCCATAAACACCATTTGTGACAGTATCCCAGTCATAGCAAAGCTGTACAGTACCATCACGTAAGATTATTTCATGATAACCGCCTGTATTCCATCCTTTTGTTCCCCCCCAGTATTTAGCAAATGAAGCATAGTTACCATCTGCGGTTGCTGAGTGATGACGTGCAATCTTTGTTACTTTCGTTCGTTTATCTCTACCGCCCATTGTTTTACCACGTAAATCAACTATTTTAGCCATATAAATCACTCCTTTTTATTTTTAGGCATTAAAAAAACACCCTATAGGTGCTTACTTCAATCCTCTTGATTTTAATTCTGCATTTTGTTCCTGCGCTTTTTTTCCGCTGTAATGATTCTTGTAGATGGTATAAGCATTAACAACGAATGCAACAACTGCCAATAACAATACTTCCAAACCATCTATAAAGCCTTGGTTAAACCATTCTAAGTTAATCCCTAAGACACCTAATAATGGCAATAGTGCAGCAAGGATACCTATAAATTGCAAAATTAACCCTTTGGTAGCATCTTGTTTTACCTCTCGATTTACTTGTGATTGTGTTTTCATTTATACCTTCTCCTTATTAGTTGAAATTAGCAAAAAATAACCCTATAGCCCCTCCGATAACTGCGGTTATAATCGCTGATGCAATTATTTTAGTAAACATGCGTCTTATCCATTTTGTATCATCCTGAATAGATGACAATGTGGTTTGTAAATTTATTATTTTTTCATCTTGCTTAATGTCGTTCATTTTAAGGTTTGTCACGTCATTTTGCAGTGTCTTAATATCTTGTCTAATTTCAATAATATCTTGTTGATTTTTATCCACTTCGACCACATCCTCTTGTTTTGACATGCTCGACCCCCTAACGTCCTTATAAAGTATCGTATAATGTTAATAACCCAACTATCCCTATTGTTGGGTGGGGAGTAGCCTGTAACTACTCCCTGTTTTTGTGCATAAAAATAAGCCTTACTCGGCTTCTGGTTTTTCTGGAACTTCTTCTGTTTTGCTTACTTCTTCAATAATGTGTTCTCTGGATTTTTCTTGTAACTGTTCAATAGAAAGATCGTTAAATTCTTCTACACTCACTTGAATACTACCATTACAATTTGCTTTTCTACTTTCGTTATATCCAGCGTAATTTACTTCAACACCGACTGCTTGACCTTGTTCATATCGAGTGAGGGTACTTCTTACTTCAAAGATCATCGTCCTTGCTTCTTCAATAATATG
>NZ_PREV01000006.1 GCF_002959965.1 Microbulbifer pacificus | reverse complement strand
TTCTTTTCTTAGGGTGTCATAGGTGTTTCCTAGGGTAGACTTTAAAACGGTTCTAGTGTACCTTTCTAAGCTCCATGTGTTACCACCTCTATCCGTAAGAGTAGTTTGTATACCTTTTTGAGCAAGTTCAGTAATTGACCTTTCCAACGATTGTTCAAATGTATATAATCCGGTATTAAACATTGCAGTAGTTCGATTAAGTACATCTTGATAAGCTCTTTGTGCTGAACCAATACCATAATTGGTAGTAATCAATGTTTGATTAACGTAATTATCAATATCGTTCCACGCTTGATCTTTATATGCTTTCATAACATTATCAATGTTAGTAGGCATTGGTTTATTTACATAAGGAACTGATCTATCAATGTCTTTTACTGCTCCAACGCCTGTAGCTTCGAACATATTTATAATTTCATCCTCGGCCACTCCTGTAACCCTAGATAATAAAACAGCAACTTCGTTATTAAATAAACGTAGTTCCTGCATCTTTTGCGCCTGCCAATAGGTTATATCGGTAGAGCCTTTATTCAAACGCTTAATCAATATACGGATGATTTCACCTTCAAGACTATTGTACAATTCACCCATATTACTGGACCACAAGTCTAATTGATGCGGTGTGACTGGCATCTAATCACTCCTCATCACCAAATAGATGTTTTGCGGTACGTTCACTAATGTTTTGCGGATCCATTTCCATTTGTTCCTGTTCAATTTCTTTTATCCACTCTCTCGCTTTATCGTCCGGAATCTTAAATACACGTTTAATAATCTCCCGAGTTGGTATTGTCCCCATCATTTTTGCTTGATTATAAAATTTTAATAATGCTCCACGATCTTGAAATACTCCATCATCAAAATCTACCCCGATATGCTCGAATGTTGGTATTTCTCCATCAAATAACGATTTGCCATTAAATGTAGTAGCCTTTGCTAGTTCAAGTACAGATACAACTAATCCTTTGATGAACTTCTCAACCTCATTGACGTGATTATTCCTAGTTCGATAGGTTAATTCACTCTCACTCACAACTTCAGTTGCGGTTTTCATTGATCTACCATCAAACGAGAAAGTACCAACGGATAACTTTAAATCCATTTCCAGTGTCTTTAAATGATGGTTAATTGCAGCTACATACTGTTCAGTGCGTATATCGTTGGTCACATCTTCTACCATGGTTCCCTCATTGCCCATAGGTAGAGATTTAAAGACATTTACATCTGGATCGAATACCTGTGTAGGAAGTTCTCCGTTTTCAGATGGTGCCATATTCATCATCTGATCACTAACAAATACGGTACGTTGCCCCATTCTTATTTCCCAGTTAAATTGGTCGTATGTGTCATTTATCTGTTTGAGCGTGTTCTTTGCGTTGTCTGTAATACCTAAACCAAGAGGACTATGCGGATTGATATTGTTAAATCCAAATGGTGTTACGTAATTGAATAATGGTCTCGACAATCCGGTGATAGGAACTCTTTCGGTTAAATTCTTATATTCTTCTAAATCACCTAAAGAAACTCGCTTACCAATCTTGCTTTTGTTATCTGACTTGTATAATTCATTAGTAATTACATAAGTTTTGTTATCCCACTCATGAAACTCTAACAAGGTGTAATAGATTTCCTTACCTTGCTCAATTTTCATTGTTACGGACTTCATAACACCCTCAGATATTCCATTACTATTATGTTTAAGAGGATAAAAGGAATTAGCAAGCGCCCACGAAAATTCTACTTCACCAGTATTCATATCAACATAAGGCCTTACAGTTAATCCACCAGTAGCATACATAGGGTCTAAATACTTTGCTAGGTTCTTCTTAAAGTCGTTGTGTTCAAATACACGCTGTATAAAATCATTAGCAGATTTATACGTATTTTCCTTTTCTTCTTCATCCTTGCTATCAGACACTACTGTTTCACACTGCTCATTAAATACCAATCCAGATAGTAATTCAGCGCTCAACTTAACCATGTTCAATGTCATGTAGTTGCGTTCTCTTATTTCGCCATTTGAATTAAAGTAACGTACTTTTGGATAATTGCCTTTATACTCTTCAAAACCACGATCAATCCTTGCTAATTCATTAGGGTCAATATTGATTTTAGGATGATCGTTAATCGTTTTAAGTTCCTGTCCTGTCAATGCATAGCCTCCTCTCTTGAATAGGTTTTTTATCCGTTGGATAACATCCACGCTCTCACCTCCTAAACTTTCAGTCGTAAGTCTCTGGCATTACTCACACAAAAATATTGAAATTCATCACATGTATGATCATCTTCTTTTACAACTTGCGGATTATCAGTGTTCTGAGTACCTTCAATCCATTGATATTTCTTATGTTCTTCAATGAATATCTCGTTACTATCACAATGTTTTAATCCGGTCGGTAATGGATTTTCGAGATAATAAAAACGACCTTGCGCTAACAGGTCGTGAACGTAATCTACCATATCTACTTTTTTAAGCTTGTTAATAGGTAACCAATGTTGCCTATGATCTTTGTAATATTGATTCCTTAAAGCTCCCTCAGCACTATCTATTGTTCGTTTCCTAATAGTTGCACCTTTATATGGTTCCTGTGTAGAAGTAGCTTTAATGTACTCGAATATCTCTTTTGATAAATCACTTGGCGCTTTCTTATTCACTTGTCCAGCAGGGCTATAATAATACGTATTCAAACGTATAACATTTCCTTTAGCAGTTAATCCATAACACCCACAAGAAGTAGCAGAAACGCTATGTCCTGTATCCATAGAGTAAAAGAGTGCTATAACCCTATCATCACTTGGAAGGCTCTCGAGTGGCTTAAATAAGTTAATATTGTATACGTTTGTTCCAAGTCCGACCGGTTCACCCAAATAGATGTAACGGTAATAATCATAGTCATTGTTTTTAATACGATTGATGTCTTTAAGCATCTGTTCAGTAACGAATCCTAATTCATCATCTAAATAACTAGATTCGTGTACCAGATAATCTTCTTCACCTTTCATTTCATCGGACCATTCATTAATCCAGTGATATGGATTTCTTGGTGGATTATATGACCAAAAGAACTGAACAAACTTAGCATCTACATGTTTTTGTCTCATGAACGTTACATTTGACTGGTCAAATTCTTCTTGACTAGCGAATTCGGCTGCTTCTTCATACCAAACAGCAATAATATCATCAATATCATTTGATTTAAGCTTTTGGAAGTCGTCTTGTCCATAAAAGTAAAAGGTTGAACCTGTTTTCTTATGCGTTATCTTAAACGGAGCGACAGTAGGCTTAAACTTACCACTCATTCCGAACAACCTAATTGCCCATTGAACTTTATTAAATACTGAATCTCTTATCGTGTTACCGACTTTACGAATAACCACTACATTAGCTTTTTTGCCTTGTGTTATATAGAAAATCATTAAGAATACCAGTTTTAAAACGATAACAGATGATTTAAACGAGTTACGTCCACCTTTTAATATGTTATAAGGCTTTTTGGATGTCCATACATCTTTAAAGTGAGGGTTAATGTTCTTTTGTACATTGAATATAGTTTTACTCATTAGAAGCTCCCCATGAATCTACAATAATAATTTCATCGTCATCATCGTTGGTATTCTCTCTAGAAAGGCGATCAGCTTCGGCTTTAACTTTATCTATAGAAACTCTCATTCTTTCTAACTCTAATAAACGGTAATCATCATCATGAGCCATTTTAGCGAACTGTTTTAACATACTTCTTAATTCACCCATTGCTCGACTTTGGGAATTTAAAAAAGTCGCCTGTTTATCCCAAGCGAACTGTATTTCGTATTCTGTAGAATCAAAACCTTCACCACTAGCAGTTTTTTTAGTTTCTTTTGTATCATCATATTTATCTTGGACAAACATAATCTGTTGCGCTCGCATAATCGACGCAAACTGCATTTGTATATTCATCCATAAAATTTCTATTGGAGAAATATCGTTAATGCCATTCATAATCTCCATGGTTTCATCCGGCAGATACTTAGCAAATAAACCATGAGTGACTGCTGAACTGTTGCGTTTTGCAAACTTAGGTGTTGGATTAGGGTTTCCTTTATTCCCCGGTTGTCCTCCGACCTTCTTTTTGGTTGCAACTTTTTTACCTTTGGTTGCATCCCTCGACCAACCTTCACGACTTTTTCTGCTCTTTAATGTTCCCAGCTTTATGTCATGTTTAGCAGCAAGGTCTTTTAAAGTAATCTTACTGGTTTCCCATTCTTTTTTTACAGCATCCCAATTCATTACATCAGCACCTACCTCCTAAGTTAAATTTTTATAGACTTAAAATAATGTTATGAATATAATTGAAGTATCGCTTCTTTCTAGAACTCAAAATCCTTGGATTGGGGAGTTTCCCAAATCTGAGTGATGGAGTGTCATCACTAGAGAGGGTGGTTCCTATGGAGATAAGGATTAAAATCTCCCCACAGTTAGTGCTTCTCGCAATAATTGTGGTAAGAGTCTTCTTCCTGTAGGAGGAGGACTTTTTTAGTGTGTTCTATGTTGCGCAAGACCCCACCTTCAAGCGCATTCCCTATACTCCCACTATCTAATATTTATAGTGCTTAATCTATATAGACCTCACGGTCTTTAATTAATAACTTACTAATAAAATAAAGAGCTCTATATAAGAGCCCTTTCATCCTCAATATGGTTTCGTACGTCACTTGTACGTCATGACGCTTTTTCTATTATCCCACCTACTTTTTTCTTCGCTCGATCAACATATTGCTGCGCTGATCTTTTAGAAATACCTAACTCCCTGCCAATTTCAGCTAAACTGAAACCATTAGCCATATGGAGCAAATAACATTGACGTTCTCTATGAGATAACATCGCTAATATTTTTATTACTTCTTCACGTTCTTCCTGTGTTAATACTCTTTCCTCTGGCTGAATATCTAAAGATGGAAATATATCCATATCAATCAATGCTCTACGTTGATAAGCAGAGCGTTTATCAATCCCACGCATATTACCCGGACGACGACCTATTTTCATCCATTTCATAGAGAACGACATATCATTAATCATGCTGTTTATTTGCTTTTTGTCCTGCTTATCAAGATCATTTTCTAAATCTAATTTATTACCCATGGCTTTTAATTCATTGCGACCGTCTTCGTATTCAGCTAGTAATCTATCTGCCCAGTTCTCTTTTTGCTGATCGTTCATGTTTTCTAATGCCTGACTATTCATATTTACCGACCCCTCTCAAAATATAAAAAAGGACAGCAACAGAGATCCCTCAATCTCTCGTTACTGCCCATCCCGTTTTTCGGTATCTGGACTACCTATATTTGATGACTTTCTCTTGTGTCATACTTCTTTGCCTTACCTTGCACCATTTTTATAACTACATCACCGTGATATGGTGGTTTTATTGCCTTTAATTCTCCATTACAGACAATGTATACAGCATCTTCCCTCAGATTGATTTCTACTTTGCTCGTATCCATGATTTAACCCTCCATATATCCCAACATGTCTAATTCTTGTATGTCTATTTCAATCCTTGGCTTATCTGAATAAAATTTACTTGCGAATAAATCTGTTACTTGTGAGTCATCCTTAAAGATGATACCGTTTAAAGCATCCAGAACCGCCTTCGTGTAATTGTCGGTATCTGGTTTAACTACGGGGCGTTTTATACCTTCAATATAAAGCGCTCTGTCCTTTTTTGTTGTGCTTTTAGGTATTTGCCTATAAATCTTTAATCGAACGCTCAGAGGACCCTCATATGGAACCTTAGGAGCATATTGTTTAGCAATAAATGCTACATACTGTTTATACTCTTTACTTTCTTTTGGATCGTACATGATTATTTTACTTCCACGTTTTCCTGCTCTCGGTCTACCTTGGCTAACGGGATTACCAGGCACAATAAAACTCGTCACTTGGCTACCCACTCCTTTTCATATACCGCCTGCCAGAATCCATCAACAAACTGTATTTTCTTCTTGATTTCGAATCCCTCTGATTCTTTAATCCTGCATAATCTTAAACATTCTAGTTTGTTTGGATGCCTTACTCTACTTATTGCCATCCATTCGGCCCCTTTCGATTTAACATTGAAAAGTATTCACGTTCCAACTCTGGTGATTTTAATTTACTTAATACTCTATTATCACTAGATTGATAAACTCCATTACTGACTA
>NZ_PREV01000005.1 GCF_002959965.1 Microbulbifer pacificus | reverse complement strand
TTGGAATAACTCCTAACTGTTAGTTAATGCGTAAAACAAGAATGCTAACGCTGCGACGAATGCGAATGTATGAAACACGTTATATGCTCGTTTACTCATATCGCTTTTTCCTCAAGATGCATGATCACTTTCTCTGGACTAATTCCTCTTTGCTTTAAATCTTCAATTAATGCTTGGTAACTATCATCGGCCTGTTTTCTTTCATTGAGATATACGAATCGTTCTAGTGATTTGATTAAGTCCTCACCTCTTGTTAGTGCCTTCTCAAAATTGCCAGCTTGTGCGTTTGTATTAATTGACATTGCCAATTCAGCCATACAGCTAAATTCGTTCTTTGCTTTTTGAATGTCTTTCTCTCTGAAATGATCTTTGAAATTCATCTTTTTCATGCTATCCCTCCTAAAAATATGGTCATTACACCGGTTAATGCGCTTGCTACTTGCGTTAGTATCTCCATTGCTTGTGCAACGTCGATGTTAAACATGATGGATAGTACAACGTCCTGCGAGTTCGTATTGTTTGCCCACTTTAGAAACTCTCTATGGCGAACTGGTAATAAACCCGATTCCATTCTTGATATGTTGCTTCTAGATAGGTGCATTTTTTCACCCATCTTTTCTTGACTCCAACCTTTACGCTTACGCATAAACCTTAGCTTTTTTCCTATTTCAACATCGTCTAGTTCCTCTAGTTGTAAGTTAGCTTGTTTGTAGTGAAGCATTGTTTTCACCCCTTTCTGTGCATAGTTTGCACGCTTGTCGTACGATTGCAGGGGTTGCACAGTATATCTAGGATTGCAACGTTATAATGTAATTACCGGCTCCCTCAGTTGGTTTCTAGTTTGCTTGTAGAGTTGATTGCTGATTAATCCAGTGGATCAATGCTTGGTAAGGAACACGAATGATTTTCCCATCCCTCAAATGCGGGAATCCTGTCTGTTTATGTCTCTTTATCAATTCGTAAGTTTTATTAACGCCAAATCCTAATATTTCTGAAGCTTCTCTGACTGAAATCGTCTTTGGATGATTTTGATCTTGGTGAGATTGAGATAGAGAACTAATTAACAATTTTATTTCTTGTTGATGCTTCTCGTTCTCTTCTCGGACTATTTGACGGATAGTGTCTTCCATTGACATTTAGATGGCCTCCTTATATGAATTGGATGATGCAGTAAGTTTCGCTATTATGTTTGGAAGAAAAAACTACATCGTCCCCAGATAAGTTTGTGTGGTAATTCTTTTCAGCAAACGATAGATAGCTTTCATTTGTCATGATTGTGATAACTGCTCCACCATCAAGGGATCTATCGAATAATACGTTTTGTACTTTTGCTTCCGTGTGCAAAAATGGTTCACTTTGAAAATCATGGTGATAAAATTCAACATTTATTTTTATCAAATCATTGCTTGATTTTTCTACTATTCTTTTATAAGTTCTATCAAAAGAATTTAAGTTTAAAATTTTACTCATTAATGAACACCTTCTAGCTTTTTGCGGTTGTTTAAGTTAATTTCCATCAAAGGAAGAATTCCTTCACTTTTCAAAGATTCATAGATAAATAGTCTTCCTTTCTGAGTCCATTTTGTGTGCATACGAACCGACTTCCTACCATCGGTATGAGTAATGTCGACAGTGTTAGATTTCGTATATCCGTTACCTTTGTGCTTGGAATAAAGCAACCATTGCCCGCCCATCTTGTATTGAATGCCGATTTGGTTTAGTAATTTATTCATTTCTTGACCAGTCATTCCGTAATCCTCAGCAACTTGGGAGACAGCAACAGAATCAGTCGATTTAAGAATTTCATCTAAATACGTAATTTTAGGCTCGTATTCTGATACACGTTGTTCTAATACTCGATTTTTAGTTTCAAGTTCTTTTTTCTCTTTTTGTTCACTAATCCATATTTCAGCCCGTTTGATTGGATCATCAATCATGTAGGATGGTTTATTTAATTCTTTAAGTTGCTGTTCCATTTGATTAAAAGCTTTCATATAATTCATTTTGAATTTCATTGCTTTCTTACCAGTGAATCCCATAATGAGTAATGTAAATCCATCTCGATTCATTAGGTATTGAACAAACTCTTGATTGTTTTTTTCATGAATATAGGTTGTTTCATAAAACATATCTTTTGCTGGCTCATTTTTGAGCAGGCCCCTAATATCACGAATCACATTTTTATGCTCTTTGCCAAAATCTCTTGCGATGTTCCTTGAGCTTGTAACTACTTGGTCATTTGATTTAAAAACTAATTGATTCATTTGAATCACTCCTTATTTTTATTTCCATCTTTTTCTAGTAAACTAGTACTAGAAAGGTGGTGAATAAATTGAATACAAATTACATTCCTCAAGCTGTGGAAATACTTAAAGCAATGTATGGGCACAATTCCAACACGCACTCATCGGTAGGTCGAACTGATATTGGTCCAGAACCTTTGACTGCTGAACAAGTTGCGAAAGATTTAAGAGTTATTTATGAAGAAATGACTAAAAGAGATTAACTCTTTAAAATGTCTGCCATAGCTGCAACTGTGGCAGACTCACCTATAATAATTTTTTCTTCAAGATGATTTACTACAATTTCCTGAGCTTTGATTAAGTTTTTTTCTTTCTCTAGTTGTACATTCAATAATTGCTTTCTGATTTCTTGTTCTGTTAGTTCATTCATTTGATTACCTCCTATATAGCTTGTTTTTGCGATAGAAACATTTTGTTGCTTTTACTTTCAAAAAAAATGGTCCAATCTAGGTCTAAAACTTCTGATATTCTTTTTGCGGTTGTAACACTAGGAGTTCTTTCACCGCTTTCAATCATACCGTAATATTGGCGCTTTATACCGACTTTGTCAGCAACCTGTTGATGTGTAAGACCTTTTGATTTTCGAGGATTTGCTAACCATTCTCTCAAGTAAATCACCTCCAAAAGAAACATTTTGTTGCTTGTTAATTTATATTATACGCAACATTTTGTTTCTGTCAACACTTCTATGCAATTTTTTGTTACCTTTATTTAAAGCAACTGATTGTTGCGTTATACTTATGATATTAAGTTTTCTAAGGAGTAGTAAATATGAGTTTTCAAAACCGTTTGAAGATGTTAAGAACTAAACGAGGATTAAAACAACAAGACGTTGCCGAAATATTAGGGATTACAAGACAAGCGTATGGTTATTATGAAAGTGAAAGTAATAAAAGAGAACCAGATCTTGAAACTTTAGTTAAATTATCTAAATACTTTGATGTTACTGTTGATTACTTGCTAGGTAATGAGAATGATGAAAACATAAAAGACTATTACATAAGGAAGTTTGAGAAAGAGTTCCCAGATATTGATTTAATGTTTGATGACATGAAATCTTTCACTTCCGAAGACATGAGGGAATTGTACAATTACGTTAAGTTTAAAAAGAGCCAAAAAGAATAGAGAGAATGGCTATTATATAGATAATAATTAATTGAGGGGGCGATTTTTTGAAGAAGTTAATATTTATGTTTCTAACAACAACATTTATCCTAGGAGGATGCTCTAGCGAACCAAGTCAACTATCTACTGAAGATATAGAGGGTCTTTCACTAGAGGAGCAGACAACTGCCATTGTTGAAAATGCTAAGTTATTTGAGGATTTTGACTTGGTAGTAAAAGATAATTCAATTGCAGTAATTTATCCAACTGAATACATACCAGATAGCACATTAGTTCTTGATGATTCTAAAGAAAGTTTTCCTAATGTAGCTATGACGCTGGTGGAACACTTATCCGTTTTGGATGCAAATGAAATTGTAATTACCTCATACGAACCAGGAGAACTAGATGATCTGACAAGAGTTTCCGCTTTATTTAATAAAGATACTATAAACGATTTGGATTTCGAAGACTGGAAAGAGAATAAAGAAAAATTCCCCCAAAGAGTTTATAGATACTCAGATAGTTATTTGATAAGAGGCAACATATGGGAGAAACTTGACGAGGAAATACAAGGTGAAATTGGTAATCACTCTAAGAATGAGATAAATTCAGAAAGTGACTTTTGGAATTACTACGGTAGAATAGTAGAGTGATAGTAGGTGTACAGTGTGCACCTTTTCAATAATAAGAAAGAAATTGCCCCACTATAAAGTAATTTATAGATGCAAACTGGATGAATTCATGGAAAACCTAAGTCAAAAGATACGGCAACCATGAGCCAAGCCGAATGAAGTTCTTCAAGTGTAGTTCGGAAGGTGCAACGCATAGGTGTTGAGGAAGGACAACCAATAATACACCCACGAGCGTCCGGCGTCCTATTAGGATGATAAGATATGCTGAACTTTATGGAAACATAAAGAAACCCTGGATAAAAAGCCAGGGGTGACAACAAAATTGATTGCTAAATTATCACACTTGACCGAAGCAACGAACCAACTAGCACACATCACCGACGTAACGAAAGAAGTTAACCGTATAACAGCGGAAATAACATCACCATTACAAGGAATCGGAGTTGATACGTTGATCGGAAAAGAGTTTAATGAAGTAACGGGTAAATTATCTTCTTTCTTATATTATAACATTATAAGTAAAAATTATACCAATATATAACTTTTACTTATCTCAAAGGGGTACAAATACTGTACACCTTCTCTTTTAACCAAAAACAGAACGTATATTCTACAATTAAGGGCCATGGGAGGTCATAATTTGTATTCACATCTTGAGGACTATATCTTTAGAATATTTAGCTCTATCGGTGTCGAACAACCAAAAGACTTAGACATGCATACAATTGCAAACAAATTAGGGGTAGAAATCACATATCAGAAACGCGCTTTTAGGTTGGATAATGAAATTGTATTAGTTAAGAGTACAGCTCGAATCGAATGGATGATTTTCGGACATGAAGCTTGTCATTACCTAAGACATTCTGGGAACCAGTTGTTAATGAATCAATTGTTTTTTGATTTACAAGAATGGCAGGCGGATCATTTTGCATATCACTTTTGTGTACCGACTTTTATGTTAGATCAATTGGGAGAAATATCAGTCTATGACATTGTTAATCTATTTAACGTAGATTTTGAGTTTGCTATAAAACGACTTGAAATGTACCAAAACAAACAATATATAAGGGAGCGATACCATGAAAATTACCTCATTGGATACTAAAAGAAAGCAAAAGCAATTAGAACAAAGGTTAAAGTTACCGGTTTATGATCAAATTTGGAAAGATGAAGAAGGAAACATAAGAGGTAACAGAATAGACTTTGTTGAGATACCAAAGCATTTAATAAACGGGAGGAATTAAAGTGAGAGGTCATATCGCTAGAAAAGATAAACGATATTATATTGTTGTAGATATTGGCACAGGTGAAAAACGAAAACAAAAATGGTTATCTGGATACGATTCGAAGAAAGCTGCAGAAGAAGAACTGCCTCGAATATTAAATGAGTTAAACCAAGGTGTGTATGTAGAGCCATCTAAATTACCATATAGTGATTTTTTAGATTCGTGGCACCAAAATAAAAAGAATAAGGTCAGCGCAAACACTCATGAAACCTATAAACACATGATTAATAAACATATAAAACCCGGATTAGGTCGTTTTAAGCTGAATAAATTAAACAGTCTTGCTATAGATAATTTTTATTCAGAATTGGAGGACCAAGGGAAATCGACTGCTACTATAAAGAAAATCCATTCCATTATACGCGCGTCTTTAGAATACGCTTTACAGTACCAATTGATAAAAAGAAATCCTGCTAGTGTCGTTAAGACACCTACAGTAAAACACAAAGATATTAAAGTTTGGGATGAAACACAAATGATTACGTTCTTGGACTTTGTGGAAGATGAATGGGATCACCTTGTTTACCATCTTGCATTATATACAGGAATGAGAAAGGGTGAAATACTAGGACTCAAATGGCAAGACATCGACTTCATTAATAATAAAATTCGAGTGATGCGATCATACTCCAAAACTGGTTTTTCAGAAGGTAAGACAAAAAATGCTATACGTGTAATTGATATTGGAAAAGATACGATTGATTTATTGATAAAAAGAAAAAAGGTTGTTTCAGCAATTAAATTACAATTGGGTGAGGATTACGATGACCAGGATTTAATTATTTGTCGTGCTGTAGGTGATCCCGTAGATGTGCGTAATGTGAATAGAAGATTTGATAAATTCGTGGAGCGATCTAAACTTCCAAAAATCAGATTCCATGATATGAGACACACACATGCAACATTAATGTTAAAAATGGGAGTACCAGTAAAAGTTGTTTCAGAAAGATTAGGACACGGTTCTATAGAAATGACCTTAAATACGTATACTCATTTATTGCCTTCTATGCAACTTGAAGCTGTTCAAACTTTTAATGAAAATATGGAAAAAGTTAAGAACATATATTCTATTTAAATGCGTTCGTTAGAAGAATGTTAGAAGAAATTTAAAAAAGGCTTTCCCCAATCATGGAGAAAGCCTTATATATCAAGAGCTTCCAAGCGGACTTGAACCGCTGA
>NZ_PREV01000004.1 GCF_002959965.1 Microbulbifer pacificus | reverse complement strand
GATGTCTCTTATTTGTTCTCTGTAAGCATCCGTATTACCATCTACCGATTCTGTTAATGAGTCGGTTGCTTCGCCCATTTTTTCTACTTCTGCTTTTAAGCGCTCTCCTTCCTCACTAGAACGATTAAACCACTTTACTATGCCTACTGTAGCGCCTGCTAAAGCGCCGATTCCAATTGTCGCCCATCCTACTGGACCAGTAATGGCAAGCATAGCAGATCTTAATCCTGCAGATGCTGTAGTAAATGCAGTTTGAGCAACTCTTGCAGCAACAACTCTACCGGTAAATGTATTATAAGCCACTGCACTTGCTGTAGTAGCAACAGTCGCCGCTTTTTGTATTACTGTTACACCTGCAACAGCTGCGCCGAATGATTTCATTAAATTCCCTGCAGTTCTTACAATCATCAAACTTGCTATAGCGGTCCCTATCCCGACTAATACAGGCGTTAATGGTTTAATAATAGGTATTAATCCACCTACCACAGAACCGAACAATTTGAATAATGGTGTTGTCGATTCAATTACATCACCAATAACATTAAAAGAAGATGTTACAATTCCTTTTAAGCTATCTATGTTCTGAGCGATATCTTTTCCTGTAACTTCTTTAGATAGTTTATTAAAAGAATCTAGTATACTAGCTATACCTCTTGCAGCTGCATTACGTAAGTTTCCAAGTGAAGTTTCAATTCCTAGACTGTTTTCCTTAGCTAATTTAGCCATGATTCCAGTTCCTGTACCAACTTCAATCATTTTGTCATTAAATTGGTCCATTGTGATCGTTCCGTCTTGCAATGCCTTGTATAGATCATCTTTTGCGCTTTGTCCTGCATATCCAAAGCTTTCTGCGACCTTAATTAAGGCTACATCCATTGTTTCTTGCAATGTCCGCCATTGCATCATATCCATTTTTCCAGTTTGTAAGGCTTGTAAATATTGCTCTGTACCACGTTGAGCATCTGCAGCACTTGCACCAGAACCTAATAAAGCATTGTTTAAAGCTAATGCAGAATCGGTTGCCTTGTCCATATCACCAAAAGAAGTGTACATCCGTTGGGCAACAGAAGATATTTCGTCTAGTTTCGTAGGTAAACCATCAATGCCATCCGATAAGCTACTCATAGCCCTCTCAGAATCTTCTGCGGAAACTCCAAGTGCTTGTAATACTTTAGGGAAGTTATTTAATGTATCAAACCGTTTAATCGCATCATCCATTGAACCCTTTAACGCATGAAAGGCAGCTGTACCAATTGCGACAAGACCTAAAGCAGTAGCGAACTTTTTAACCTTCCCCCCTGCTTTTTCTGATTCATTACCAGCGCCTTTTACTCCTTCTTCTGTATCTTTAACACCTTTTCCAGCTTCTTCGCCAGAAGCACCAAGTTTATCAAAACTCTTTGATGCAGTATCTACCTGTTTTCCATCAACTTCAATGTCGATTTTTATTTTTCCATCTGCCAACTATTCCACCTCCTCCAGGTCATCAATTGCGTGGATTCGTTGTAACTTTTTCATTTCTTCCTTGTACTCCGTTGATTCACCTTTAGATGGCTCCCACATGCGTATTTGTATAATTCTTTGAATGATCGTATCTGATGGCAAACCGTTTAATAAGGATTGAAACTCTTTCCAGTGGAGTTTTCCTTGTTGTTCAAATAGGTTTATACCGTACGCTTGTCTGAATGATGAATAGATGTGTTCAGCATCTTTTTCTAGATCAATAAATCTTTTTTCGTTGCCCTCATCTTCATCCCTTGAAGGCATGATATTCCCTTCCAAATCACGTTCAATCGGTTTCTTTTGCTCAATCTCGATAAACTCTTTGAAGACGTAATTCCAAAGTTCGATAGCTTCATTACCTTGGAACGTTTCATCTAAAAGCAATTCAAGGCATATTTCAGCTTTTTCATGATCTAATAGGCGTTTATCCTCTAACACATCAAAAGCATTCAATACGGTATCAAATGAAAGGTCTACGCCGTATTCTTGATCGTTATATGAAAAAGAGGTGATTAAAGGGTCGTTCAACCGCATTTAATCACCTACTTCTTTTTGGCTTTTTTCTTTAAGTATTCATTTTTGATTTTTTCACTTTGCTTTAGACGTTCCTCTTGTTGCTTATCAATTTGTTTCGCTATAGCTTCACCCGTTGGTGAAAGAAATTTTTCTAATGCTATTATGTCTGGGTATTTTTTATAAATCTTTTTGAATGTTCCATCACCGAAAATAATGTCATACTGTGCTGCAATAAATTCTTTATGAAGATCTAGCGCAGCATCTACAGATTCAATATCTAAATTATCTTCATTAACATCATCTGGAAAATGAATGTGTTTCGCTTTTTCTTGTGCTTCTTTTAATTTTTCTTGTGCAATTTGTTCTACTTCAAAGAATCGTCTTAAATTCTCTAATGAACTATCAAACCATAATTCTAACTCTCCAAATTTAACTGGAAACCCAGTGCGTTTAACATCTATTTTTACTTCTGCCATGTTTTCACTCCTCGTAATTAAAAAGAGGAGCATAAGCCCCTCTTAATTTAGTTCTATTGTTGCCCCATTTGTAGTGGGAGTTACATTATCAACCACCGGGGCTGTTACTCCCCCGAACCACCGTCACCAGGAGGTGTTATCGTATTTTCTTCTGGTGTCTGGTCAAATCGGATATTACAGCTAAATGTTTCGTAAGCAGATGCATCACCAGCACCAGCAACAATAGCTGTTACAGTAGCAAGGCCTACTTGTTCCTTTTTACCATCAGCAGAAACTACACGATGCCATACTTTACGACCTTCACCAGTTTTGTATTTCAGACTAGCGATTAACGCTTGTGCAGGGTCCTCTGGGTCGTACGTTCCCTCTGGTGTGTAGGCACCAGCAACGGATACAACATCATTCGTAGGTGTTCCATCCCCATTGTAATCAGCAAATTCCTCTGTTGTTTCTTGTGTGTCATCGCCAATTGTCGTAATCCATTTACCCAATTTATACCATTCAGTACCCGGCTCAGTTTCTCCCGGTGTATATTCTGCTAAGAAATGCCCTCTTAAGGCGTTCTTCATTCTAGCAAAATGCTGAATATCTAACTTTAATAGTTCCATTACTTTTCCTCCTTAAAAACTGTTATATTTGCTTGCACATTCAATAAAAAAACAAACCATCCTTGATCATCGATCTGATTGATAAATGGTTTGTTAGTGATTATTAATTCTTCAAATTCAAAGCTTCCGTCATTACTATTTAACTCTTTCAATGCTTCTAGTTCGTTTTGGACTGTCCATAATGTAGCGTTAATTTTACTTTGCATTTGTGATTTCATAGCGAATTCATAGTTAAGTTGTTGATCGGTTGTACCATCCATGTATTCATTAACAATTCTAGACCCCGGCAATGGATAAACCACAAATGATTCATTTGCACCAAGGTATCCCATTTGGCAACGTATCGGGAGCCCCGGCATTGTATTTACATTTTCAGTTAATCGTTCCATAAAATCCACTACCAATCAGCCCCCTTTACATATGCTCGTTTCCAATCATTCATATGGATACCTTTTGCTTTGTTATCCCATCTAGGACCGGTACCTGGTGTGGTGTAATTAAACTTAGGCATGAAAAACAATTCCTCAGCATATGGCGTGTTGTAATATACTGCGCTACCATCAATAGCAACGGTAGCTGTTTGTCTTAAAATGTTATCCTTCATTGGTACAAAAGGGTTCATGTCAGCAAGCGCTTGATTAGCTAAGGCATATTGTCCTCTACGTTTTGCTTGAGGACTCATTTTGCTTTTGGCTATACCTAAATCGATCGTAATATTAACCATCAAACCACCTCTAATTCATATGAATAGATGGTTTTTTCATAAGCTTCATAGATTGGGATAACTTTAGTCAATTTATGATCTGTACCATCAAAATGAAGTACAGATTCCACCTTGAACTCTGGAATTGGATTCGTTATGCCTTCATAACAAAAAAGCACTGCATTATATAGCAGCACTTTTCCAGATGATGATGAACTGTATTCAGCCCCTCGATCTATTCGGCAATGTTCAATTTGTAAAGACTCAGCATAAATAGGTTCTGACCAATCATTTTCTCCTAAATATTCTTTATATCCAAATGAATCTATACAAAAATCTTTCGGTGGTTTAGGCATTACCATATGGCAACACCTCGAAACAACAGCCCTGTACCCTCTAAATAGATAAACGCATCATCAGCAATAAGAGGTTTACTCTCATTCGCTCCATTTGGTTTATAACGACTGGCGTTAGATACGCTTGTACGTCCTGCTTGGAATGTCTGTGGTGCGTTGTTTATAGATTCGAACGTTGTTGCACCTAACTCGTGAAAATACTCTATTTGGGTCGCTAACGCTTGTTTGAACTTATGCACTCGCCAAGGGTTATCCTTTTCAATATCACATTTAGCATAAAAATGATTAGTGACGTTATCCAAGATAGCAGATGCTTTAGGCAACAACTTATTAAACTGTTCTTCTTCTAATTCAATATCAATCAGTTGTTTAAATTCCTCATATGTCAGATAAGGCATGTTTATTCACCTTCTTCTGGTGTAGGTTCTGTCAACGTCAAAACGTGTGTATCGGTATGACTGCCATCTGCAGTAGTAACCGTTGTAGTATACTCTCCTGTTGGCACATCACCAGACCAAGAGATTAAACCACCATTACCTACTGATAGTCCGTTAGTTTCTGGACTAATCGAATACGATACACTCTTATTCGTAGCATTTGAAGGTGATACAGTAGCATTTAATTGACGTGTACCTTCTGCTCCTGCTTCTGCGCTAGATGTTTTAGGAGACACAGAAACGCCGGTTACCTCAATTGGTAATGTAGTAAAAGCAGGAATATCCACTCTTTCGGATTCCCTATCATCTTCTACACGCACCACTTGATACTCACCTTCTGAAACCTCTGTATTTGGGTTAATTCCTGTAATTTCAAGAGGGCTTTCACCCTCTACAATCACATCATTGCCTTTGTAGACTTTAAACATAAAAGCCCTCCTTAAATTAGATTAATGACTGCCCCGTCAGTCGTTGGCGTGACATTGTCAATTTCGGGGTTTGTTACTCCCCCGTTGTACCTTCGGTAACTTTGACTACAGCCTTTTTGTTAGCTGGAAGAATGAATTCCCCTGCTTTACCAGCACCTTGGAATGCAACTCCGTCAAAGTCTTCTGATTCGATTGTACGTGCTGTATTAATACCGGTAAATTGTTTGCCGACACCAACAATAGACATGTATGCAAGTTCGCCTTCTTGGAATTTAGTTTCTGGAACTTTCTTGATAGCAAAGTCTTTGAATTGCAAGATGTTGTTAGTATCAACATTAGCACCGGAATGTTTTGCAGTAGTTGTAATTGGATGGTCAACAATAGCGTTATAGAGCGCTGGTTTTACCCATGCCATTTTAGTACCGATTGCTTCCAAGTTAGTGTAATACTCATTTAAATCATTAAATAGTTTTAATACTGGATCGTTTGCAATCTCAGCTAATTCAAAAGATTGATCAGCTGTTTCTGAAATGAACAAACCACCTTTATTATCAAATAATTGAACTTTCGCTTGCGCTTGTAAATCTGAACGATCTGCAATAGTTCCAGAAAAGTCGTTATTAACTGTGTGGCGGTCAATACCTTCGTGGAATGTCCATTCCCAAGTGTACGGTACATCAGTGTCTGTATAGATGATTTCTTGACGTTCACCAAAACGAGTTGAAGATCCTGTTCCAGTACCAAAACCAACATTAGGGTCCTTGTTGTACTCTGAACCGATTACAACCGGAATGTCACTTGTTTTGATAGAGAAAGCTGTTTTGTTATGAGTAACTCCGTCTAATGCTTGGACTCCTCCACCAAAAAACTCACCAAAATAAGCTTGTTTTTGGTAAACAGCTTGTAATAACTCTTTAAATTGTTTCTGATAACTACGTACTGGTTGGTTATTGTTATCACCTTCCGCAAAAAATTGTATGTTTAATTTTAGCGGTTTAGTTTGTTTTGTTAGATATTTTTCCATTTTAAATTCCCTCTTTCTATTATTAGTTGTATTTTGCTAGTTTGGCAGCAAACGGATCATCGTCACCGTTGTTGCTACCACCATTTGGATTACCACCGGTTACAATCTGTGGTGAATTTGGTTGTGTTTCTTCTTGCTCAAATAGGTAAGACTCATTTTCTTTTAAGCTATTTAACTGTTCATCTAACCCTTTAAGTGCGTCACCATCTAATTTAATAGTGTCCATGTCTAGTAGAGCTTTTATTGCTTTTACATTCTTAACCTTTG
>NZ_PREV01000003.1 GCF_002959965.1 Microbulbifer pacificus | reverse complement strand
ACTAGGCAAGATTATTTCAAACACCTTTTAGATAAATCAATTGAATATATTCCAACAGGTTTCCCGCAGTTCGATGAATGGGCAAACGGAATTTATCGGGGAGATTTATTTGTATCAGCTGGCCGACCATCAGTTGGTAAAACTGCCAAACTACTTCAACGCGCAATAGGAGTTGCTGAAACAGGTCCAGTTCTTATTTGGTCACAGGAAATGGATGAGGAACAATTAAAAGATAGAATGATTTCTAATATCACAGGTATCCCTTATAACCGTATTAGAAACAAAGAATTGAATCCTCAACAGTATGGGAAAATCGAAGAAGCATATAACAGGTTGGAGAAAATGCCAATTTATATTCAAGATACTTCCGGAGTTACCATTGAAGAAGTTCGTTCAACTGCTAGAAGGTTTAAAAAGAAACATGGTGACATTGCTATGATTGCAGTTGATTACCTTCAGATAATGAAGATTCCGCAGAAGGGTAGTGAAACGAGATCTTCTGCAATTGGAAATGTAACTGGTGCTGCTAAACAAATAGCTCGTGAATTGAAATGTTGCTTTATGATGCTTTCTCAAATGAATAGAGATAGTGATAAAAATCCTAAGAAACCAACATTCTCCGATTTAAAAGAATCCGGTTCAATCGAGCAAGATGCAGATGTGATTGAATTTCTTTGGATGGATCACAACGATAATAATGAACCACAGGGGAAAGTAATTCAACAATTTATTGCTAAAGGAAGAAACACCGGATTAAACGAATTTCGTTTACTGTTTAGAGGTTGGAAACAGAACTTCATTGAACTCGACAAGAAGAAATAAAGTCTTATGGAGGCGGTTTTGATGAAAGTTGTTAATTATGAGGAAGAACGAAAGAAAAACATCGTCATTAAGCAGCTGCATGATCGTGGATTTAAAGACACAAACGGTAAAAGTTATCGAGAGTTAAAGCGTAATCTTGTCATTGTTAAAGTGTTACAGGGAGAAGAGCATTGAAGGGGTGAAACAAATTGACGGTTGAATATGCAGTGTATAAAGGCGAAGAACTTATTGTCATGGGTACAAAAGAAGAATGTGCTGAAGAAATGGGAGTAAAACCGGATTATATATATTGGTTAACCATGCCAACAGCAAAAAGAAGACTAGCTGCAAGGAAAAATCCTGCTAAATGCACAGTAGCAGTAAAATTGGAGGATGATGAGGAATGAGTCTAGATAAATTGGTTAAAAACGTAGAACAATGGAGCATTGATAAAGGTTTAGATCAAGCGGATAGTAGCAAACAGTTTTTAAAAGTGTCAGAGGAATTTGGAGAGATTGCTGCAGCATTAGCAAGGGGAGATAAAGAAGCTCTTAAAGACGGTATAGGAGATGAGACTGTAACATTAATTATCTTAGCTAAACAGAACGGTTTAACACTGGAAGAATGTTTAGGTACTGCATATCAAGAAATAGCAGGACGCAAAGGTAAAATGATAGATGGGGTATTCATTAAGGAAGAAGATATTAAAGAGGTTTTCTAATATGAGTGTGAGTATTGATGGCGAATTACATCGTGGTCAACTTGAAATTAAATATGGAGAAGAATTTCCTGAACCAAGAAAGAGCACAAAAATAATTATTCACGATTATGGTGAATGTTTAGTTTACATTACTGCAATTGGTATTCCACAATGGACAAACAAAATGACTGTTGTAGTTCCATTTCGATATTATATTACTCAGATTTTAAAGCCGAATAAAACCTATGAGAAAAATCAAAAGCGTAAAAAGAGTAATTTGACATTAGTGAAGAGGTGAAAGTTTGAGATTCGTCGGAATTGACCCTGCAAGCAAAACAGGCTTTGTCGCTTTAGATGGCAATGGAAATATATTAAAAGCAAAAGAATTAACAGGCATTAGTGATAAGGATCCTAAACGAATGGTAACTTTAATTAACGAAGTAACTACACATTTAATGGCCAAAGATATAATTGCAATTGAAGGTTTTCCATTCTCTACACAAAAGGCAATGTTTGCCGGTGGCTTGCATCATGGCATAAGAAACGATTTATATAAGTTAGGTTTTAAATATTATGAGGTCGCTCCAAATGCAGTTAAAAAATATGTAAACGTAACTGGATGGGAAGGCGAACCAGGTAATAAAAAAAGGTTAAAGGGTGCTGCTAAGAAAAGAGTAGTCATGCAAGCTGTAAAAGAACACTATGGTTTCATTCATAGTAGTGACAACGTAGTTGATGCGTATATAATAGCGCAAATAGCAAGAGCATGTTATTTAAGGAAAGTACAGCATAGTTATCAAGCAGAAGTTTTAAAAAAACTAGGCATAGGCTAATTCGTTCCATATAGGCGGTTCTCAATCGTTTTTAACGTCTTGGCGGTATTCCTATTATTTTTACTCAAAGTGTTGCGAGGTCGCAACAAAATAAAAGGAGAGATATACACTATGACAATTCAATTGAATGTTTTATTTAAAAAGATGCAGAAGGATGACAAAAAAGAGGTTTTAGAATTTCATGTACAAGGTGATGAGTTACCGAGTTCGCAGGAGCTAGTGAATTTAGCAGGTAATATCACAATTTTAGAAGTTACCAATTCAGATGCTGGAAAGCTAAATGCAGAATTTAAAGCCATTCAACGAGATAGCAAGAAAACAACTCTTAAATTCAATATTAAAGGTGATAAAGATAACCAGGTAATTAAACTTTATCCATACGCAGGAAGTAACGTTGATATAACTTTAGAACCTTCTCAATTAACTATTGAAGAATTTGAAGAAGGTGAAAGTGATCCAGACATTGAAGCTCCAGATAATGATAAACCTGTAGAAATAGAAGGACAGGTAAATATTGATGACGTTCCTTTTGGAGAACCAGAAGAAGTTAATTTTGATGATCCAGATATCTTAGACGATTAATAACGTGGCCCTTTAATTAGGGCCATCCCTAAGGGGGTTAACAATGAACAACTTTGAATTACCAGAATTAGATAGGAAAGCTACACAAAAAGAAGTAGAAGCAGCATTAGAGAAATATCGTATCTTTAAATATGTTTACTACGAAGAACGAGAAGCCAATATAACCACTTCTTATGATGATGTTGGTGGAGGAAAGGCTAATACAATATCGG
This sequence comes from Microbulbifer pacificus, assembly GCF_002959965.1. Lineage (NCBI taxonomy): Bacteria > Pseudomonadati > Pseudomonadota > Gammaproteobacteria > Cellvibrionales > Microbulbiferaceae > Microbulbifer > Microbulbifer pacificus. Next base: position 1,721 of record NZ_PREV01000003.1, on the reverse strand, counting down.
ATCAAACAGGAAATATTGCTACTCACAACATTGACGAAAAGGAACGAAGAAGGCGTTATTGTGAACGAATCGAGCGATCTGTGAGACGGCTACCTAAAATGGAGCAGTTCTTAATTGAAGAACGGTACATGAGTGAAGAATCGGAGTATATTACGGATTACAATGTATATTGTTTTAAGTTTCAACCGCCTATTAGTTCCAGGACATACGATAAAATACGCTGGAAGGCATTTTATAAACTAGCTCTAAATTTAAACATAGCTGTCGTTAATGAATAAACGCATTTATAACTCAATATAAATTATAAAGGATGGAGGGGAGGATCTTGAAGGAAAAATATCGAAAAGTAGAATTACAGGGTAAGCATGGGATGATAGACTTAATGATTCCGGATAGGGATCCTACTCAAGAAGAAATACAAGAATTACATGATACAGTTGCAAAGGTACTAGTGAATACAATAAAACATAAAGATAGAGAAAAAAGAAAAGCCTCTTCGGAATGAAGGGCTTTTTTCTATTTTATAGGAATGTACCTTCCAATTTTTCTTCCTTTTCTGGTTGTTCTTCTTGTTGTTTTAAGTAATTCTTAAATTCATTGGGTATTTCCAATTCAAACTCCATTAAATCACTTGGTTCTTTCTGAATAACGTACGGTTCAACTATAAATCCGATAGTTACTAATGTAACGATTGTTCCAACTACAATGCTACCTAACCATTTAGTGGCTTTTTTACTTAGATTCATTTCATCTACTCCCTTTTTAGTTTTATGAGTACAGTATTAGTGAACTTGTGGTGTATTCATAATACCAAAGGTAATTAACTATTGTCAAATACCTTTGGCAACGAAGCTGCTTCTTAAATGAGGTCTTATTTTATGAATTGCTGGTTTTCTTCCCCGACCTTTCTCCAATATCTCAACATCAACATGATGGAATACTTTTTTTAGAATAATATTTTTATCTGATTTATGGCTAGCTTGTCCATATGCATCTAATACTGAGTTTACCGTCGATTTAAAATTTAGTGGATCAACAGGTTCAATTGATTCTTCTTTTTCATCTTCAATCTTTATTTTATCAATCTCTTCTTTTTCTTTATCAAGCTCCGCTTTTCTCTTTAAAAACATATCATCATCATAAATACCAGATTCAAATTTTTCGTAAATAAATTTCATTCTTCGTTCTAAATCTTCTTTACGTATCTTGATGTTATTTTGAATTTCTTCTGTAGAGAAACCTTTGTTATCAATATCATTAACTGTCATATTCTCCATACTCTTTGATAATGTATTTTGATCCAGTTCCGCAATTTGTTTAAGTGTTTCTAATAAATCTTCTTCAATGCTTCTATACTTAACGAAAGTACAACCTACAGTAGTGCACCATAAGAATTCTTTATGGTATACGTTGATGCTACCATCTTTCTTCTTATAATGTTGGGTACTGCTTTGCCTTACCATTTTCCTTCCACATTTACTACATACACAAATACCTGCCAATTCACATGGATCAAAATCAAGTTTAGTATTAGTAAGAGGTACATCACGCTTTTCTATCCGATCTTGAACTCTGTTCCAGGTATCCATATCTATAATTGGTGGGTGAGCGTCATGTACAATAATATGTTCTGATTCTGGTCTAGGAACTCTTTTTCCGTCAGCAGTAGACATATGAGTATTAAAACGAATGGTGCCAATATAGCGATCATTTCTAAGGAA
>NZ_PREV01000002.1 GCF_002959965.1 Microbulbifer pacificus | reverse complement strand
CGTAAAGAGTTAAAACTTACACAAGTTGATTTTGCTAAGGAAGCGAACATTTCAACGAATTATTACGCAAGTCTTGAACAAGGGAAAAATTCACCCAGTTTAGAAGTTCTTCAGAGGATTGCGAAAGCCTTGGATGTATCTGTACTTTATTTATTAAACGATAGAATTGACGACATGGAAGATCGAGTGGAAAAAGAAGCTTCAAGATTAAAGGATCTTTTTAAAAGCATTCCTAAAAATCAACTGGATGTTGCGGAAGGATTAATTACTCAAGCTGCACGTCTTCGAATTCTGCTAGATGATAACTGGAAAGATATTCTTGAGTATGGGGAATATGAAAAATTTAAGCAAAGTGAAAGCCAGGTTCCTTATGATCGAAAAAGGCCGATTGTCGAAACTTATGATAGTCGTGATAAAACCTATCAATCTATCATTAAACAATTAACTGACTTGTTGCCACATAGGAAAGTTGATTCCAAAACAAAGTTATTGAGACGATAGCTTATGTTAAATAATCAGTATGTTGAAGAATATATAAAAAAATGGAAATGTGGCAAAATTGTACTTAACAAAAAAAGGATTTTATTATTAGGTTTAATTGAAAAAGAAATACTTCCAAGAGATGACTTGTATTATTTTGATGAAGAACAAATTAATAACTATATTGAGTTCAGTGAAACTTGGTATTTTGAATTAGATGAATGGGAAATGTTTATAGCCCCGTTCATTTTTTTATTTCGAAAAGAAGATGATGAACCTGTATTCGACGAATTTGTAATTAATATGGGTCGTGGTGGAGGAAAGAACGGTTTTATTACAACTCTAGCAAATTATTTTATCAGTCCTTTACATGGAATAGATAAATATCATATTTCGATTGTGGCTAATAGTGAAGACCAGGCTAAGACAAGTTTTCAAGAATGCTATGATACAATCACAAATGTTGAAAATGAAACACTTAAAGAAACTTTTGAAGCTTATAAGAGTAGCATTACTTGCCATGATACACAAAGTTCAATTAAGTATAAAACAAGTAACGCAAAGACAAAAGATGGCGGGCGAGAAGGTGCTGTTATCTATGATGAATACCACGAGATGGAAGGTACTGAGGTAGTCGATGTATTTTCCGGTGGTCTAGGAAAAGTGGACTGCGGTAGACAGTTTTTTATTGGTACAAAAGGTTTTATACGAGAAGGGTTCTTTGATATTAAGTATCGTGAATGTGAAGATATTCTAAACGGACTAATTGAGTTTTCTGGTGTTTTTCCATACATTTGCGAATTAGATGATATAGCGGAAATGGATAATCCGGAAAAGTGGACAAAAGCAAATCCTGCTCTTCAACAACCTTTAAATAAACGTGGTAAGAGATTGTTTAACAAAGTAATGAAAGAGTATAAAAAATTGGTTTATAATCCTTCAGGACGTTCTGCATTTGTTACAAAGCGAATGAATTTCATTGAAGATAACATGGAAAATTCCGTTGCTACTCGTGAAGAATTAATGGCAACGAATCGACCGTTCTTCAAGTTGGATACGAAACCAATTGGATCTTTAGACTTTGGAAGTGTACGAGATTTTGCTACTTGCGGTTTGTTATTCAAAAAGGGTGAAGAGTATGCTTTTAAATCATTCACCTATGCAATCAAACATTTTTGTGATGTTCATTATGGCTATTCCAATACGGCAAATGATTTTGGTACCGAAAAGAAAGCTCCTATCAAAAAGTGGGAAAAGGATGGTCTTATGAAGGTGGTAGACGAACCTTCCTTAAATCCAATGCACATTGTTAATTGGTTTGTAGAAATGCGTGAGAAATACGGTGTAGAAAAGATCATTGCTGATAATTATAAATTGGATATATTACGACCCTTGTTAGAAGCGGAAGGTTTTGAAGTAGAACCAATCCGAAGGCCTTCAAGCATTCATCCACTATTAGCTCCGAGAGTGGAAGATGGATTCGCAAATCATAAATTCATATTTGGTGACAACCCATTAATGCGGTGGTTTACCAATAATGTGTTTGTCAAAGAAACCCAAGCCGGGAAAATATTCGAGAAAAAAGAAGCAGTAAAACGTAAAACAGATGGATTCCAAGCTTTTGTTCATGCTTTATATCGCGCAACAGAGTTAGAGGATGAAGTTGATATGGATGAAACTTTCGATGCCCTTGATGCATTAGTTTTCTAAAGGAGGTGAGTATTAAAGGTGGGATGGCTTGATAAAGTATTGAGAAGGAACAGCGAATTGGAGTCATTATTTGATTTAGACTTGTTTGAAGAAACACACCATAGAGCCTATTTAAAACACATGGCCATGGAAACATGTATTAATTTTATTGGCAGAACCATTAGCCAATCGGATTTTAGATTTATGAAAGATGGAAAAAGGCAGCTTAATGATTGGCATTATTTATTAAACATTCGTCCAAACACCGATCAGAGCGCTGCAGACTTCTGGCAACATTTTATTTATCGTTTAATTGATGAGAATGAAGTTTTGGTTATCTTGACGGATAGCAATGACCTGTTAATTGCAGATGATTTCGAGCGTGTAGAGTATGCCGTTTATCCAGATATTTTCCGCAATGTAACAATCAAAAATATGACATTTCAAAGGTCCTTTCAAATGGATGAAGTGATTTATATGACATATAACAATGAAAAGCTTAGCAAGTTTATGGATGGCATGTTCAAAGATTTTGGAGATTTGTTCAGTAGGATGGTTGAAATTAGCATGAGAAATCATCAAATACGTGGAACTGTAGGGATAGATGTCAACCAGAAATTAGACAAAGATAATCAAGGGAAACTACAAACTTTTATTGATAAGTTGTTCGCTTCTTTTAAGAAAAATACAGTTGCCCTTGTACCGAAGTTAAAAGGATTTGAGTATGAAGAAGTTGCCAAAGGTGATGGAAAAGGGCAATCGATTGAAGAAATAACTAAGTTAAAACGAAGTCTTACGGATGATGTGGCGAACATCTTAGGCATACCTACTGCTTTAGTACATGGAGAACTAGCAGAGTACGAAACAAGTATGAAGGCATACGTAAAGTTTTGCATTGGCCCATTGGTCAAAAAAATATCCGATGAATTAAATGCAAAATTAATAGAAAAAGACAATCACTTAAATGGTGAGCGGATTGACGTGAAGGGTGTCACTGAGAAGAGCGTCATTGAGAATTCAGAAGCCGTTGATAAGCTCGTGGCTAGTGGAGCTTATACTAGAAATGAAGTTCGTGAAAAATTCGGTGATGAACGTTCCGATGATCCGGAGTTAGATAAATTTGTAATTACGAAAAATTATCAATCTGCATCTGAAGGAGGTGAGAATTGATGCCAAAACGAATTAATGTAAAAGGAGCCATTGTATCCAGTGATATCGCATGGATATATGATCTATTCGAAATTGAACATACGTCACCTAAGATGATTTTTGATCAAATCGAAGAGGCAAATGGTGATAGCTTAGAGGTTATTATCAATAGTGGTGGAGGCGATGTGCATTCTGCATCTGAAATCTATACGGATTTAAAATCATATGCAGGTCGAGTGGAGACACGAATCGTAGGTTTGGCTGCTTCTGCTGCTAGTGTCATTGCAATGGCTGGTGATAGAGTGTTAATAGCGCCAACTGGAGAAATGATGATTCATAACTCTTCTACTGGATCTCGTGGAGATCATAGAGATATGAGCAAAACCTCCGAAATGCTCCAGAATACAGATAAGACCATTGCAAATGCTTACCGTCTAAAAAGCGGATTAAAAGAAAAAGAACTTCTTGACCTTATGGGAGAGGAAACATGGTTAACTCCTCAAGATGCACTTGGAAAAGGTTTGGTTGATGAAATCATGTTTGAAAATGAGATTAAGCTTTCTGCCAGTTCTGGAGTTACAAACTTAATCCCACAAGAAGTGATTGATGGAATTAGACAAGGGAAGCTAAATAAGGAATCAAATAGTAAACAGTCTATTGATAAAGAAGCCGTAAAACAAATGTTTGCGGAATTTAAACAAGAAATATTAGCTGAGTTACAACAAAATACAAAACCAACGAATGAACCTAGTGATCCTGCCCTAACGCAGAAAACACGTAAAGGGTTCATTTTTTAATTTAAATTAATTGGAGGAATGAGAAATGACGATGAAATTAAAAGGCAAGATGGACAATTTTAAAGCAAAAAAAGAAGCTTATATGGAGTTAGTTAAAGCAGAAGAACAGGATGCAGAAAAACTTTCCAACGCGTGGGATGAAATGCAAAACGCACTTGCAGAGGATTTAACGGAAAAGATTACTGCAGAAGTTCGCACACAACAAACGGATGCACAAATCCTTACCGCTCGTGGTCAGAATGTATTAACATCTGCAGAGAAAAAATTCTTTAATGAAGTTATTACTTCTGAAGGTTTTGACGAAGATTCTATTCTTCCGGAGACTACACAAGAACGAGTGTTTGAAGATTTAGTCGAAGCGCATCCTTTGCTTACTGAAATTGGATTACAAGATTTAGGGGCTGTTACTCGCTTTATTAAATCGGATCCAACGAAAGCTTTTGCATGGGGCAAACTGTTTGGTGAATTCAAAGGGCAAATTGGTGCTGCATTTACAGAGGAACCCATTAGCCAATTAAAACTTACCGCTTTTGCAGTTATTCCGAAAGATATGCTAGAACTAGGCCCAGAATGGGTTGAACGTTACACTCGTACGGTTTTAGTTGAATCCTATTCAGTTGGTTTGGAATATGGATTTGTAAATGGTCGTGGCCCTAATCAAAATGAGCCAGTTGGATTAATGAAAAATGTTGATACTGAAACAGGTGCAGTAACAGACAAAACTTCTTCAGGCACATTGACATTCGCACCTTCTCAGTTTGGTGAAATTGTTGCTGGAGAGTTACACGATGTTATTAAGGAACTTTCTACAGACGCAAAAGAAAAAGCGCGTAAGGTTCTTAATAAAATAGTAATGGTGGTTAATCCTATGGATGCGATTAGTGTACAAGCTCGTAACACCATTCAAACTAATACTGGCCAGTGGGTGACTGCTTTACCGTACAATATAAAAGTTGTTGAATCTGAAGAGGTGCCAAGTGGTAAAGCGGTATTCTTCGTTAAAGGGAAATATCTTGCTGCTATTGCTGGTGGATACAAAACGAATAAGTTTGATCAGACATTAGCGATTGAAGACGCAATGTTATATACGATCAAACAGTTTGCTAACGGTAAGCCAGAGGATAATAAAACTGCCCTTGTTTATGACTTGGATATTAAATTCACTCAACCAGGTGAAGAAACTCCAACAGAACCAGAAGGCGCATAAGTTGGGAGTGATCGACTTGGTCACTGATGATCTATTAAACGAATTTAAAAATCGAATGCATATATCCCATGATACTGAGGATGACAATTTAAAAGAGTTGTTGTCCTTTTCTATTGCATTTGTGGAAGATAAGTGCGGAGAGTTTAGGCTCGAGGGAGAAAGCAATATCGATAAGAGGGCAAAAGAACTTGTATTGGAACGAACTCGATATGCTTATAATGATGCGGTCGAGTATTTCGACGACAATTTTTTGAGCGCTATTGTTGGGTTAGGATTAGATATGGCTCTTTCAAAAGAAGGTGATTTTGTTGAGGAAATTTGAATATAAACCACCTCGTATCCATTCGGGAGAACTACGTACACCAGTCACTTTTTATGAGTATGCACCAAAACCGGGTCTAGATCCTGGAGAACAAGAGAAGAAAGTTTTGTATGAATGCATGGCAAAGGTTGATAAAGTTTGGTTAAAAGATCTTGAACGTGCTAAAACAAACGGTACTGTATCAGATGTGACAGTAACTATTCGAGATCCGCACGCTGACTATATCCCTACCGATAAACACTATCTATCTATTGATCATCCTTACTATAAGGACATGAAATATAACGTTAAAGATGTACTTCCAGACCTTCAACAAAAGGATTTTATTAGTATTGTTGGGAGGTTTGAGAAGTGAGTGTAAGAATGCGGGGATTAGATAAGACGCTCAATCAACTGGAACAAAAGCTTGGAGAACAGGCTATGCAACGAATCAGCGATAAAGCACTAATGGATGCAGCAAAAGAGTTTGAAAGAACGCTGAAGTCCGAGTTTGAGAGTTTTCGAGATACAGGCGGAAGTATAGAAGAAATCACATTAAAAGGGCCAGAAACAATAAACGGTGTTCGCACTGTTATTGTTCACTGGAAAGGTCCAAAAGGTCGTTATCGCATTATTCACTTGAATGAGTGGGGAACGGTTAAAAATCCAAGTCCAAGAGGTAAAGGTGCAGTTGCTAGATCAACGAAAAACAGTGAAAAAGCATTTCGCCAGGCAGTACGTAATGCGTTGAAAGAAGGCTTGTAAATGGACATTATGAATTTAGTTTACGAAACCTTAATTGCGGATCCTTTTATCTATGAACAAGCAGGAAAAGAAGACAGGATTAAGTCATATGAATATCCAAAGTCTGCTGATGTTGATAACCCTTTTATTGTTATTGATCCAATAGATGTGCCTACTCCTAGTGATTTTGCGGACGACACTTGGATAAAGTTCGATTGTCTAATACAAATTGATGTATGGACAAGAGATAGAAAGAAATCAATTGCAATTGCCAATAAGATACGTGATGTTATGTGGAATGAATTTGGGTTTAATCAAAACTCGGGACCACAGGAATTCGATAATGTTGTTTTTCGAGATGCCAGAAGGTATCGAGGTAAATTATATCGAGAAGACTTTGACAGCTTATAGGCTGTCTTTTTTTATTACAAATAAGGAGTGAATCAAATGCCAGAAAAAAATTATAAATCTTCTACAGGTGTAGATGGATTTTACTATGGAATAATCGGTGATGGTACTGTTGCAGAAACAGTGGAAAGAGTAAAATTCTTGCAGACCATAACTGTTGAAATGCCACAGGAACCGGTGAGAGCACATGGCGATAACATTACTGCTGAAATGGCGATTAATAGTGGAGACATTTCTATAACTGCAGGATTTCATAAGATACCGCTGGAAGATAAACAAAAATTGCTTGGGTGGGAAGTGATAGAAGGTATTACAGCAACAAGTAGCAACGATAGCCCACCATATGTAGGTGTTATCTTCACGAAGACATTCCAGGATGGATCCCGCGAATATGTTGGATTACCAAAAGGGATGTTTACACGTCCAAATGTGACAGCCAATTCAAAAGGAGAAAGCACCGAATTTTCTTCTGAGGAAATAGCAGCACAATTTATGGATCGAACTGTTGAAGGATTCGACGAAGAAAAGTCAGCGTTATTTGCGTATGATGAACCAGGAGAAACGACAAATCGGGATGCTTTATTCATAAAGATTTTTGGTGTACCACACCCTGATGCAGGCACACCAACAGAACCGGAGGGAGCTTAATATGAGTAAACTAACAATTCCAGAAATCAAAAAGCAGTTGGAAGAAAAAAATATTGAGTATAAAAGCAACATGAAACAGGACGAGCTTCTTAAACTCTTGAATGGAGAGCAGGGAAAAAAGTCAAGCGAACCTGATACATCTGCAGAAGAGGAAAACAACGAAACGAAGGAAGAGGCTAAACCTAAGCGATATGTCGTTGTCCATGACTTCAAAGATTTAGAAGACAATGGGTTTGTTTATTTTAAAGGCGATCCTTTTCCGCGCAAAGAAAATAAAGATGTTGAAGAAGAACGAATCAAAGAATTATCAAGCATTAAGAATAAACGAAATAGAGTTTTGATTAGAGAGCAGGATTAATTCCCTGCTCTTTTTCTTTATGAAAGGAGAATATTATTATGGCTGAATTAGTAAGAAATATGATGGAACTTGTTAAAAACCCAGAGGAAGTTGCAAATGGTGGAGAAGTCGAAATGGAAAAATATTGGACTCCTGCTTTTTTACCGTTAAGAGTATCAAGGGATGCAATACAGCTATATAACGAATTAGTTGAAGATGTTGATATTAGTGAAATTGACAAATTTGATAAAATGGCAGACTTTGTTGCTAACGAAATATATGGTGGTAAGTTTACCAAAGATGATCTGTATGAAAGATTGCATGGTCCTGGTGGTAAAGAAGTATTAGAACAACAACTAATATTTGTCGCGCAAGGGCAACAAAGTGCTGAAACAAAAAACTTCCAGGCGAAGAAAAATTAACGGATGAGGATTTTTCTATCGCCAAGCAAGCAGAATACATGGATAAGCTCATCCTTGATTTTATGAAGAGTGGCAAAGACATAAACGAAATATTAGACATGCCACTTTCCTATGTTACGGAATTAATGAGAGATGAAACAAAACCAAAACAAGAGAAATCCTTAATCGCCGCATTTGGCGGATAAGGATTTTTTTATTTTTTTAGAAAGGAGGTAAACCATGCAAAGAATTGAAGGTATGTCCATTGAAATAGATCTGGAAACTATGAAAGTTAATTCTGGATTAACGGATTTGAAATCCTCTTTAAAAACAGTCAACAGTGAAATGAAAGCTAATATGTCTGCATTTGATCGTGGCGATAAATCGGTCGGTAAGTATGAAACCAGGCTAAAAGGTCTTAATAAAAAACTAGAATTACAACGGGCTATTACGGATAAAGCAAAGACAAGCTATGAAAAGATGGTAAAGGAACATGGCGAAGGATCCGTTGAAGCTGAAAAGGCAGCAAGAGAATATAACAATCAATCTGCAGCTTTAAACAATCTGGAACGATACGTTAATAATGCAACGGATGAATTAGAACGTATGAAAGAACAACAACGTATTGCTAATTCCAACTGGACTAAATTTGGTGATGCTTTAGATAATACTGGTGGTAAGTTAATCAACGTTGGAACAGGTATGAAGAATGTTGGTAGTAGTTTAAATAGAAATGTAACCATGCCATTATCTGTTGTTGGTGGGTTAGCTATTAAAACCGGTATGGACTTTGAATCTGGTATGTCTAAAGTTGGTGCTGTTTCTGGAGCTAGTGCTGATGAAATGGGAAAACTTGAAGCAAAAGCACGAGAGATGGGTTCAACAACCGTTTTCAGTGCAAAAGAAGCTAGTGACGCTTTTTATTACATGTCTTTAGCTGGTTGGGATGCCACTCAAATGATGGATGGTATTTCCGGTGTTATGGATTTAGCAGCTGCATCTGGTGAAGATCTAGGAGCAGTATCCGACATTGTAACAGATGGTTTAACTGCATTTGGACTAGCTGCAGGAGATAGCGCAAGGATGGCCGATGTTTTAGCAGCTGCATCTTCTAATGCCAATACAGACGTTAATGGTTTAGGTAATGCATTTAAATATGCTGCACCAGTTGCAGGAGCGTTAGGTTATTCTATTGAAGATACATCAAAAGCGATTGGTTTAATGGCCAATGCTGGTATTAAAGGTGAGAAAGCCGGGACTGCACTACGTACCATGATGACCAACTTAACTAAACCAACCAATGCCATGAAGAAAGAAATGGATAAGCTAGGTATCTCCATAACCGATGGCGAGGGAGAAATGCGCTCGTTTGATGATATAATGGGCGATTTACGAACAAGCCTAGGGGGATTATCCAAAGATCAACAAGCAGCTGCTGCAGCGACTATATTTGGTAAAGAGGCTATGTCTGGTGCTTTAGCAGTTGTTAATGCATCCGAAGATGATTATAAAAAGCTTACCAAAGCTATACAAGAATCCGATGGTGTAGCTGGTGATATGGCCGATACAATGCAAGATAATCTTGCAGGAAGTTTAAAAGAATTACGTTCTATGGTAGAGGATCTATTCATTGAGACATATCAAAACTTAAAGCCTGCCTTAGAAGATACGGTTGAGGTTTTGAAAGATGTTACCCGATGGTTTGCCAACCTTAGCCCAGAAGCGCAACAAAATATTATTAAGTTTGGATTATTGGCAGCTGCAGCGGGTCCAGTGCTGAGTATCTTTGGTCAATTAACTGTAGGAACGGGATTCCTCATGCAAGGCATGGGTGCATTATCTAAAAGCATTGGTGTAGCTAGTGGAAAAGGTACAGCTGGTAAACTAGCAATTTTAGGTAAAGCAGGAGTTGCAGGATTAGCTATTGCTGGTATAGCAGGAGTTACATTAGCGGTTATAGATGCGGTAAAAGAATCAAAAGAGCTTGAAGAAGTCAATTTAGACGTTGCGAACTCTTTACATGATCAAGCTGAAGGATTAGAAAAAAGCGCAGAAACATTCGATAAGTTATCGGATAAGGCTAAAATTAGCAATGATGAACTAGCCACATTAAATGACTTGAATAAGCGTATTTCTGAATCGAGTAATCCTGGGGAAATAAATGAGTTGCAAAAGCAATATGATAATTTAGCGAAGAAAAGTGGATTATCTAAAGATGAATTAAAAAAATTGTGGGATGCAAATGATAATATTATTTCTCAAGCACCAGAAATACAAACGTCTGTTTCCGAAACAGGAAATAAGTTTGCGGAAAATACGGATGAAGTCCGTAAATATATTGACAGTCTTTATGAATCATCTCGAATTGAATTAGAAGCCGAAAGAGCAAAACAACTAGAGAACGAAAAACAAATCAGAATAGACCTTGCAGAATTGCAAGAAGAAGAAGTACGTAAAAAGGAAGACTTGCAATTATTACTAGATGCCCAAAAAATGAGCCAAGAAGAGATTTGGGAAAAAGAAGCAGAACTATCCGATCTTTATTACAACGGTAACTTATCTCAAGAGGAACGAAATGAAATATTTAGAGAAATGGGTGTTCTTCAATCAGCGCTAAACGAGGATGTTGGAGAAGAAATTCAAAAAAGACAAGATGCTTTAGAAGAAGTTCAAAATAGCATTTTGGCAGAAGAAGAAAAACTTGAAAAGGTTGATGCCATCAATCAAGAAATGGCTAACATCATCTTAAAACAAGCTGGAATTAACGAAGAGGGAGAAAAAGGTCTTGCACAACTTGATGAAACGCTGGATAAGAACCAACAAGAACTAGCTGAACTTGATGTGAAATTAGAAAAAAACGGTGTCCTTAACGAGAAAGACCGAGAAAGACGTGATACTCTTCAAGAAATTGTTGGCCAACAACGAGATGCGAAGAATTATATTTT
>NZ_PREV01000001.1 GCF_002959965.1 Microbulbifer pacificus | reverse complement strand
ACGTGAGTTCCAGAAATGTGGAATAGACCCTGCCGGCGCCCAATTTGATGCAAATTCAGTCAAAAGCTGCACGAATATCCGGCAGAGCCCCGATCAACGGCAAAAGCCTTACCCGGGGATGATTTGGCCTGGTAAGATACTGCGAATTCTTTCAGACTCGCTCTAGTATAAAATATGATCAGCTTTGTAGATCTCTTCTGTGGTGGAGGCTTTGGGGCCCGTGGAGCCGTGAACGCGGATGCCCGGCCATTGCTGGCCGTCGATGCGTGGGATTTGGCCACCAAAACCTATAAAAGCAATTTTCCATCCGCAGAGGTTATCTGCTCGCCGATAGAAAGATTAAAGCCTTCACAGCTGGCCAAGAAGTACCGGCCAGATGTCTTATTGACATCTCCCGAATGCACTTCTCACTCCATAGCCCGCGGAGCAAAGCCAGGCAGTGAGAAAAGCAAAGAAACAGCTATTGGAATAATTCCCTGGATAAAGGCCATGCAACCAAGATGGCTTATTGTTGAAAATGTAAACCGGATGAAGAAATGGGGACGGCACAATGAGCTTATCTCCACTATCGAATCATACGGATATACCGTTAATGACCTGTATCTGAATGCTGCTGACTTTGGCACTCCACAGGCCAGGAAGCGGATGTTTTTGATTTGCGATAAGGAAGGCTCAGTCATCACTGAGGAAGATCTTAAATCGCTTCACAAGAGAGGCTTGAAAAACGCAAGGTCAGTTATTGACTGGTCTGGAAAGTACAAAAGCACCCCTCTTTACAAACCCGGGCGCGCCCAGGCCACTATTGAGCGCGCTGAAAGGGCTATGGAGGCTCTCGGTCACGGCAAAGACTTTATTATCGTGTATTACGGTTCCGATTATGCAGGGGGATGGCAATCTCTGGATGCTCCACTTCGCACGATAACCACATTGGACCGTTTTGGGCTGGTAACCTGGGATGGCACTACTCCGTACATAAGAATGCTACAGCCACCAGAACTGCTGAAGGCCATGGGGGCAGGATCCAAACATACTCTTCCGCACGGTAACAGAAGAGAAAAAGTTAAATTGTGTGGGAATGGTGTTTGCTCACCGGTGATGGAAATGATTTTTAAACAGATTTCCCAGATTCATCTGGGCGAAATAGATCTGGCATCCTAAGTGAATCTTTCGAAGACTGACTTGATTGTTGACCGTGTTTACGGTGGATCCCGGGAAGGAAATGCTTCGGATGATCCACTTCCCAAACTTTTGGGGGTAGACAGCGGGGCCGGCTTCCGACATCTGGGCAAGCGGCCGGAAATAGAAACGCTCAAGCTGCTCGCGCTCAAATCAAACTTCAATGATCCAGACTGGCCCGATCACCTGGACACTGAAAGCGGATTGTTCACTTATTTTGGAGACAACAAATCCGTCCGCGAGATTCATGACACTCCGAGAAAGGGCAATTTAATTCTCAGAAACCTGTTCGATGCCCGACATACCTCAACTTCCTTTGATCACTTTCCCGTAATACTGCTGTTCGGCGGAACAGGGCAGTATCGCGATGTACGATTTCTTGGCTTGGCTGTTCCTGGTGCCCAGGATCTTGGTCCGGATGAAGATTTGGTAGCGATATGGCGGGCCAAGGGTTCCGCTAACCAGCGCTTCCAGAATTATAAATCTATCTTTACAGTCTTGAATGTTCCCGTTGTATCACGCAAGTGGATTGATGACATCAAGGAAGGCCTTACCGTAAATTCCCCACATGCGCCGAAAACCTGGCTTGACTGGGTAAAATCCCGAAAATTTACCCCTCTTTATGCACCCCATAGCCTGGAAATCCGCAGTAAAGAGCAGCAGCTCCCCGCAAAGACCGAGGATCTGAAAATACTGGAATCAATTTACAGGAAGTTCAAGGAAAACCCCGTACGTTTTGAGTACTGCGCTGTTGCAATTGCCAAGCTTATGATGCCAGCCATTGGTTCCTGCGAGATCACGCGTCCCTGGCGAGATGGAGGGAGAGATGCCATAGGAAGCTACAAGATCGGCAGCGGACCCAGTGCCATCGAGGTGGACTTCGCACTGGAAGCAAAATGCTACAAGCCCGGATCTGGTGTTGGTGTTAAGGAGCTTTCCCGCCTGCTCTCCAGGCTGCGGCACCGCCAATTCGGGGTTCTGGTGACGACATCGTACTTGGCTCCCCAGGCGTACACTGAACTGAAAGATGACAATCATCCCGTAATCATTATTTCAGGGGCAGATATTGTAAAAATTCTCAAGGAAAAAATCGGATCATATCTAGCCATAACCAAGTGGCTCTCTAACTTTTAATCTGTCGCGACTCTAGAGTTCTAACAACTACTTCTACGCAATCGTCCAGCGAATCCTTTATTTCATGCTCCCAGAACCTGATAACTTTCCAACCCTGACATTCAAGTAGAGCGTTATTCTTCTTGTCTCTTTCGACATTTTTTGAAATTTTTTCCTCCCAGAATTTGGCTCGTGTTTTAGGCGGAGTGTAGTGCTTTGGACACTTATGCCAAAAGCAGCCATCAACAAAAATAGCCACTTTAGAAGTTGGGTATATAATATCTGGTCTACCTGGCAATTTATTTTTTATTCTATACCTTAAACCCAAAATCCATAGTGCCTTACGGAGACTCAACTCTGGCTCAGTATTGGCCCCCTTTATTTGTGACATGCAGTATGCTCGCTGCTCGGCAGACAAAACATCTGTCATTCTGACACTCCCAATCAAGCAGTCCCAAGATTCCTAAGCCACCGTTATTTACTCAACATTTTTTATTCTATCCCTCACTCTCTAAGACAAGGCATTTCCTTTTAGGAAAATTTTTAACATATTCTCCTTGCTTTTCGAAAGGAGATAATACGTCTGTATCTGCACCCTTTAATTTGATACTTATCGACCCAGAGCAGCTATGCTTCCTTGATCCGCCTTTACTAGGCAATAATTCCGATAAATGCTGATCACTTAGTGATTCCTCTCCAACACAGCAAGCTTCCGATAGCTGCGTACACGCTACTCCAGCAGTACATACTGACGCTTTGATACCATTTAAAACTTCAACTCTGGGATTTGAATGACGATTCCTACCATTTGAAAAAAGTACAATTTCCGGTTCAACAAGATCACAAAGTTCTTTCGCGAAATTCACTGCATCTCCAGCATGAGGAAGGCCCCCATGATGCGGAAAGACTAGTATCTTTGATTTTATACAGCTTCCTTCTGATTTTATAAAATCCAGAGAGCTGGAACTCATATCTCCAGGAATCAACGCGATACTATCGCCATCTTGCATTAACTTAAGAACGACTGACATTTCGTTAGCGTCTAAATTTTTTCCTAAAATGCTCTCGGTTCCCGGCCAGGTTACGCAATCAACCGGGCATGGTGACAAGACAGAAAGCTCAAAATCCTGGTAAACAAAATTATCTAAATCAGCATTAATAGAAACTTGGATTCTAGTTCCCTTGGCTTGCCTTGCATATTTTAGAGCACTTCTAAAATCATCTCATATTTTAGTTTTTTTAGCGCTGTCACTATTAACATATACCTTAGAAACTTCAATCTCATCGTCCATCAAAAGCGCCACTACACCAGCGACATGATCTGCATCAGCATTTGAGATGATAATACTATCGATCTTTTCTATTTGCAGAGACTCCAACGCGCCCTGGACTGTACTGCCAGGCGCAGCACCTACAATAACGACATTGTTCGCAGAGTGAATAATTGTGCTATTCCCATGGCAGACATCAAGTATTGTAAATTCAACCGAGGCCATCTGAATCCTCTAGCGAAATTCGCCGCGCATTTCATCGCAGGCAAATCTATTGAACATGTGAGCGTTCAGGTAAGACCAGAGGGAAGACTGAGACGACGTGAGTTGAGCTGCCACCTCTAATATTGGGGTAGTGCAAACACGGGTACATCTAGCGCGTACTGTTCTCATCTAATTACGCCGCTACCTACGCCCATTCCTCGCGCTGCTCGACCAAAAAATCAATCAACGCTCGTATCTTTGTCGGCATCTGCGCTCGCGAAGGCACATACAAAAAGAACCCCGGAAAAGGCTGGCACCAGCTCTGCAACACCCTCACCAGCGAGCCATCATCAAGATACTGCTGTACGCACAGATCCAGGTGCTTTATCACACCCACACCATTAAGCGCAGCGCGCAGCATACTTTCGTCATCATTGAATACCCCGTTGCCCTTCGGCTCGAATACCAGGGTGCGCCTGTCAGCATCCGGCGATGTGAAGGACCAGCGGTCGATGATGCCACTGGAGGTAAACCGAAAGGCGAGGCAGTTGTGCTGCAGCAGGTCATCGGGTGTTTCCGGCGTGCCGTGCTTGGCGAAATATTCCGGGGAGCCGACGATCGCCATCGACATCGGCGGTGTCACCGGTACAGCCACCATATGTTCAGCCAGACTTTCCCCCAGGCGAATGCCGACGTCCATGCCACTGGAAATGATATTGGAAAGGCCATCATCCATAACCAATTCCAACTTTAATTTCGGGTAGCGCGCCAGGAAGGTTTCCATCTTTGGCTCCAGCAATACCCTGGCTGCCACTCTCGATGTATTGATCCGTATTACCCCGGACGGCTCTGCCTGCGATTCCCCCACCCCAGAGACTGCCCGGTCAACCGATTCAATGGCCGGGGCAAGAACATCAAACAGGCGCTGCCCATCTTCGGTCAGCGACATGCTGCGCGTACTGCGATTCAGCAGCCGCACATTCAGCTGCTGTTCCAGCGATTTCAGGTGCTGCGACAGGGCTGCGCGGGATACCTCCCCCTCCTCTGCCGCCTTGGTAATGCTGCTGTGACGCGCGATACGCACAAACCACACTAGAGATGGATACAGCGAGGGATCGATGGCCATATTGTTAACCTGTACTTAACACTGATTTAAGTTTTAGCACGTTTTTCAAAATAAGGCCCGCGATTAGTATTTCCCCTGTCAGAGCACAACGGCTCAGAAAAACACTGAAACCGAAGCTACCAACATGAAGGGAACTGTCATGAAAAGCACCAGCATGAAAAGCATCAGCATCAAGAACCTCAACGGCCAGGGCGTCACCATCGCCGCCAACGTGTACTTCCCTGCCGACTTTGATGAAAGCCAGCAGTACGCCGCAGTCGTGGTATCCCACCCCGGTGGTGGTGTGAAGGAGCAGACCGCAGGCCTCTATGCCGAGCGACTGGCAGGCAGCGGCCTGGTCACGGTTGCTTACGACGCCTCTTACCAGGGAGCGAGCACCGGTACCCCGCGTCAGCTGGAGAACCCCTACATCCGCACCGAGGATGTCAGCGCGGTGATCGACTACCTGACCACGCTGCCATACGTCGACAACAACCGCATCGGCGCCATGGGTGTCTGTGCTGGCGGCGGCTACTCCGCCAATGCCGCGATCACCGACCGCCGTATCAAATCCCTCGCCACCGTCAGTGCCGTGAACATCGGCCAGATGTTCCGCAACGGCTGGGAGAACAACGTCAAGGATGTCGACGCACTGCCGTATGTCGTGGCGGGCTCCGACGCGCGCACCAGCGATGCCAACAGCGATGAACTGGGCACCCTGCCCCTCGCCCCAATGAAGGAGGAGGATGCGCCCAACGAAGAGCTGCGCCAGGCCTGGGAGTACTACCACACCGATCGCTGCCAGCACCCGAATGCGCCCGGTTTTATGACCGCTCGCAGCCTGAACCAGATCATCACCTATGACGCCTACAACCTGGCGGAGGCCTTCCTGACGCAACCGGTACTCACCGTTGCCGGAGACCAGGCGGGAAGCAAGTGGATGAGTGATGACCTGATCGCCCGCGCCGCCAGCAGCGACAAGACCATGCATGTCGTGAAAGGTGCGAACCACATGTCGCTGTACGACGTACCCGAGTATGTGGACGAAGCGGTATCGGTACTGACCCCGTTCTTCGCGCGCACGCTGAAGTAACTGAGTTCTATACGCGTAATGCTGGGGCACATTCTGTGTGTGCCCCGATTTAAAATTCGAGGTGATGTAAATGAGTAACGTAAGCATCCAGCACGTGAGCTATCAGAACCTGGGTTGGCAGTCTGCCGCTGACCTCTACCTGCCGCCGGGTTTTGATGACACCAAAAAATATCCGGCCATCGTCAGCACGCATCCGATCGGAAGCTGCAAGGAACAAACCTCCGGCAATATCTATGCGAAGGCACTGGCAGAAGCCGGATTTGTCACCCTCGCGTTTGATGCAAGCTTTCAGGGCGAAAGTGGTGGTTCCCCGAGATTTATCGAAGACCCGTCGATTCGCACATCCGACATCCGCTTTGCTATCGATTACTTGGTAACACTGCCCTATGTGGACCAGGACCGTATCGGGGCCATCGGTGTATGTGGTGGTGGCGGATACACCATTCACGCGGCGATTACCGATCACCGCATCAAGGCACTGGTCTCCATTACCGGCGTGAACTTCGGGCGTCTGATTCGGGAAGGGTTTAGTGAATTCGACCCCGTTTCTGCCCTGCAGGCCATGGGCAAACAGCGCACCGCCGAAGCACAGGGTGCAGAACGCCACGTGATTGACTATCTGCCACCTTCGGTGGAAGAAGGCCGGGCCAATGGCATCACCGACAGGGATGTGCTGGAAGCGACGGATTACTACAAGACCGCGCGCGGTCAAACGC